>JBFYWS010000303.1:0-14996 GCA_041310935.1 Desulfobacteraceae bacterium
CTTTTTTACGACCAAGGAGCCGGGCAAGGGCACGGGGCTGGGCCTTTCGGTGAGCTTCATGATTGTCGAAAGCGTCGGGGGCCGAATGCAGGTTGAGAGCAAGACCGGCCACGGGACGGTCATGACAGTGTCGCTGCCGGTGATGGAAGGTAACAACTGCTCAGATAGATAGACGGAAGGCCGAAGACTGAAGGCTTTCAGGGGCAAACCATGGGTGACCAAACAAGACTGCGGGCATTTATTCGTCTCATAATAGTCCTGACGTTGTTATTCCGGCGGAAGCCGGAATCCAGCGGTTTTCTGGATGCCGGATCGAGTCCGGCATGACGGTACTATTTCGGGACAGTTAATAAGTCCGCTCCTAAACCAAAGGTCGTAGAAACCGAGAAGGTCTTGAATGGCTTGATGCGTGCTTTGATAGCCTTCAGCCTAATACCTGAGCAGTTACCAATACCAGAGGAATTCAGACACGATGGAATCCGACAACGGCCGGCAAAAGATCCTGGTCATCGACGACGAAGCCAACATGTGCCACATGCTGTCGGCCGTCCTGAAAAGGGCCGGTTACAGCGTGGACACGGCGACCGACGGCCAGGCGGGGCTGCAGCAGATCGGGCGGGAGCATTACGATTTCATTCTCTGCGACATCAAGATGCCGGTCATGAGCGGTATGGATTTTTTGCGAGCGGGGGGGGCGCGGGTCGGCCAGAGCACCGTCATCATGATGTCCGCCTACGGCAGCATTGACGCCGCCATCGAGGCCATGAAGCTGGGGGCCTACGATTACATCTCCAAACCGTTCAAGCCCGACGAGGTGCTGCTGACCCTCAAGAAGGCCGAGGAGCGGGAAAGCCTGAAGCAGGAGAACCAATGGCTCAAGGCCCGCATCCAGGAGATCGAGAAGGATTTCCGGTTCGGAAACATGATCGCCCGGAGCAGCGCCATGGTACCGGTTTTCCAGCTGGCGCAAAAAGCGGCCCGCTATTCGACCACCGTTCTCATCCTGGGGGAAAGCGGTACCGGCAAGGAGTTGATCGCCCGGGGCATTCACTACGAGGGCGAGCGGTCCCGGATGCCGCTGGTGCCGATTAACTGCGGGGGGATTCCTGAAAATCTGCTCGAAAGCGAGCTGTTCGGCTACAAAAAAGGGGCCTTCACGGGTGCTGACCGCAACAAGAAAGGCCTCTTTCAGGAGGCGGACGGCGGCACGCTATTCCTGGACGAAATAGGGGAGTTGCCCCTGCCCCTGCAGGTCAAGCTGCTGCGGGTGCTGCAGGAGAGCGAGATCCGCCCGGTGGGCGATTCCAAGGCGACGCGGGTCAATGTGCGGATCATCGCCGCTACGGCGAAAAATCTCGAGGAGGAGGTGAAAAAGGGTCTGTTCCGCGAGGACCTGTTCTACCGCCTGAACGTGCTCACCATCCCGCTGCCCCCGCTCCGGGAACGGCCGGAGGACATTCCCCACCTCTGCCGGCATTTCCTCGCGCGTTTCAACGCGAAGATGGGCAAGGAGGTGACGGACTTCAGCCCGTCCGCCATGGGGATTCTGCTCGGTTACAGATGGCCGGGCAACGTGCGGGAGCTCGAAAACGTGATCGAACGCGCGGTGCTCCTGACCGAGGAGCCCGTCCTGATGCCCGAGCATCTGCCGGCGGAGATCGGCGCGCGGGTGAAGGGGGGCAACCAGGGGGAGGTGCTCGGGGGGTTTTCCTTGAAAATGGCCCAGCGCGAGATCGAACAGCGGTTGATCACACGTGCGCTTCAGGAGACCGGCGGCAATCGCACCCATGCCGCGCGCCTGCTCGAGATCAGCCACCCGTCGCTGTTGAGCAAAATCAAAGTGTACGGCATCCCGCTTTAGCAGGGTTTTGAAAAACCGTCCCTAAGGCTGCGGCACTTCAGGGCGTGCCGCCGTTGATTTTGTTGCGCAGTTTGCCGGAGCACTTGAACGTGATCACCCGCCGGCCGCGCAGGAGCAGGTCATCACCGGTGGCAGGGTTGCGGCCCCGCCGCTCTTTTTTCGCCTTCACGCAAAATTTGCCGAACCCTGAAACAAGGACATCTTCGCCTTTTTCCAGATTGCCCTTGATGATTTCGATCAAGGTTTCAACGAGGTCCACGGACTGTTTCTTGGTAAAACCCACTTCATGAATCCGCGCGACGATATCGTCCTTGGTCACTGCCATAGCGCCTCCTGATGACCGAGATCCTGAAACCGCTCGTCACCGGCCTGCCTGCTGACCGGAACCCGGTGCGGTCGATAACCGTCCGGCCTCTCCATGGGGCCGGTTGATCCGGGGGATGAGGTGAATCCGTTCATTCTTCCGCGTGTTCGGGGGGTTCCTCTTTCTGGGATGGGAGGACGGCCTCGATTCGTTTCATCACGCTTTCGACACTGCGCATGATCTCGTCCATCTCCATCTTCAGTTCCACGTCGTCCATGTCTCTCATGGTGTGCTCCCGATTCGCCTCCTTTACGTAAAGAAGATCGCCGTACGTGGCGTTTGACGATGGGATTAGCCTATCCGGAAACGGTGGGCATGTCAAGCCTGACGCAAAGATTTTATTGATTTTTCAACTGATTACTACTGACGGCGGCAAGACGCCCGATACCCGCGCCGCGTGTGTTCCGGGCCGTGACGTTGCGCCGGCTTTCGCAGGGCCAACGACCCCGGGCATCGGGCCGCCGGGATGCCGGCCAATAACCGACAACAGGGTTGCTTTGCAGCCGGTTTCGGCCTATTCTACTTATTTGCGAGTGAACTGCCGCACGCGATCGGGCAACTTCACCCGCCCGAGCAAACAAGAAGGCCGACGTCTCAAAGATCAGTCGGCCTTGTTATAAATTGGAGCCACCCATCGGAATCGAACCGATAACCTACGCATTACGAATGCGTTGCTCTGCCTGGTTGAGCTAGGGTGGCGTGTCGCTGACGAATCCACTGCCCTGCCGATTGAGCTGCATCGGCGCGAGCTTGTTTATCTACTGCGTTTATGAATCAAAATCAAGAGGCAATTGACTCCGCCGCACTGACCGAAATCCTCGCGGGGCGCACCGGTGCCGTCGAATGCTGCGGGCTGAGCGGCAGTGCGCGCGCCTATCTGATTGCCAGAGCCCAGTTTCGCCGTCCGATGCCCATGCTGGTGGTGTCGGACTCGGTCGAAGATGCCCGGCGCCTGGTGGAGGACCTGCTCTTTTTCGGCCGGCCGGCGCCTTTCCCGGTGCTGTATTTCCCGCCCTATCACCTGCTGCCGTTCAAGTTTCTGTCCTATCACAATGAAACGGCATCCGAGCGCATCCGCGTCCTTTATCAACTGTTGATAAACGCAGCCCCGGCCGTCGTCGTCGCGCCGGTGCAGGCGTTGCTCCAGCAGCTCGTCCCGAAACAGGCGATCAACCAGTATGCCGAGCTGATTCTGGAAGGGGAGGAGATCGACCGCGACCGCCTGGTCGCCAAGCTGATCGCGGGCGGTTACCTGCGCACGGCCATCGTCGAGGAACCGGGCGATTTCTGCGTGCGGGGCGGCATCGTGGACGTGTTCTCACCGCTGTATGCAGACCCCCTGCGCATCGAGCTGTTCGGGGAGCGGGTGGACTCCCTGCGCTTTTTCTCGGCCACCGATCAGCGCCGCGTCGGTTCCGTCGCCGAAGCCGTTCTGCTGCCCGCGCGGGAGGCGATCCTGCACCCGGAAGCACTGGCGGACATCACCCACCGCATCCGGCTTCTGGCCGCGGAGCTCACTGTTCCGGCGACCCAGGTGCGCAAGATCGTTACCCACCTCTCCAACCAGGAGGGGTTTCCGGGCATCGAGAGCCTGCTGCCCCTGGTGTACCCGCGGCTCGACCACTTCTTCGACTACCTGCCGCCGGACACGCGCTTTCTCATCGCCGACCCCGATCGCGTGGAGAAGGCCGCCCGGGAGTTCGAGGAGCAGGCGCAGGCCAACTACGCCGCCTCCTGCGACGCCCGCACGCTGTGCGTTCCCCCCGCAACACTCTACCTGGCCTGGGACGAGGTGCGCGGCATTCTGGACCGACAGGGCCCCGTGTCGTTCAAGCTGCTCGACGTGGTCAAGGCCGAGCCGGGATCCGGGACAGCGTCGACCCGGGTCGTGCATGCCGCCGTTGACGCCAACAGCGAACTGACCGCTGCCCTGCGCCAGCCGCGCGAAAAGCAGGCGCTTTTTCTACCGCTGGCGGAGTGGGTTCGCGACCGGCGCGCCCACGGTCAGCGCGTGCTGGTCACCTGCCAGACCAAGTCCCAGGCGCAGCGGCTGGCCGCCCTGCTCGAGCCCTACGGCTTGCGCTTCACCCTCGCCGACGGGTTCCCGGCGACCGCCGCCGAGCCCGGTGCGGCGTTCATCTGCCTCGGCCGCGTCTCCTGCGGCTTTGTGTGGCCGGCCGAACGCCTGGCCGTGCTGAGCGATGAGGAGATTTTCGGCGTCCGGCACCTGCGCCGGGCCAAGCCCGCGGCCAAGGCCCGCACCCAGCTCCTGAACCTGCAGGAGCTCAAACAGGGCGACCTGATCGTGCACGACGAGCACGGCATCGGCCAGTACGATGGGCTTCAGAAGCTTACGGTCG
This sequence comes from Desulfobacteraceae bacterium, assembly GCA_041310935.1. Taxonomy (GTDB): domain Bacteria; phylum Desulfobacterota; class Desulfobacteria; order Desulfobacterales; family SpSt-501; genus SpSt-501. The sequence goes on from JBFYWS010000303.1 coordinate 4,586, forward strand.
AGGGGGTTCGCAACGACTTCCTCGTCCTGCGGTATCACGGCGGCGACACGCTCTACCTGCCGGTCGACCGCATGGGCCTGGTCCAGAAATACATGGGGGTCGAGGGGCACGGGCCGCCGCTGGACAAGCTGGGGGGCAAGTCCTGGGAGCGGGTGAAGGCCCGCGTCAAACGCTCCGCGGAGAAGATCGCCGGCGAGCTGCTCCGGCTCTACGCCCAGCGCAAGGTGGCCGGCGGCTTCGCGTTTCCCGCCGCGGACGGTTATTTCCGGGATTTCGAGACCGGCTTCGCCTACGAAGAGACGCCGGACCAGCTCAAGGCGATCGACGACGTCCTGGCCGACATGCAGCAGACCGTTCCCATGGACCGCCTCGTATGCGGCGACGTCGGCTACGGCAAGACCGAGGTGGCGCTGAGGGCATCCTTCCTGGCGGCCTGCAGCGGCAAGCAGGCGGCGATCCTGGTTCCGACCACGATCCTCGCCGAGCAGCACTACGCCACCTTCCGCAGCCGGTTCCAGCGCTATCCGGTGAACGTCGCCTGCCTGAGCCGCTTTCGGTCCCGCGCAGAGCAGCAGGCCATCCTCGCGGGCTTGAAATCCGGCGCGATCGACATCGTCATCGGGACCCACCGGCTGATCCAGAAGGATGTCGCGTTCAAGGACCTGGGGTTGCTCGTGCTCGACGAGGAACAGCGCTTCGGGGTCCGACACAAGGAAAAGCTCAAGAGCCTGCGCGCCTCGGTCGATGTGCTCGCCCTGACCGCCACCCCGATTCCGAGGACGCTGCACCTGTCGCTCGCGGGGGTCCGGGACATCAGCCTGATCCAGACCCCGCCCGAATACCGCAAGTCGATCATCACCTACATCTGCGAGTTCGACCCGAATGTGGTGGCCGAGGCCATCCGCCGCGAGCTGCGGCGGCAGGGCCAGATCTTCTTCGTCCACAACAACATTCACAGCATCCACGCGATGGCCGGCAAGCTCAAGGAGCTGGTGCCCGAGGTCCGGCTCGACGTGGCCCACGGCCGCATGGCGGAAGACGACCTGGAGCGGGTGATGGTCCGCTTTCTGAATCGGGACATCGACATGCTGGTGTGCACCACCATCATCGAGTCCGGCCTCGACATCCCCGCGGCCAACACGATGATCGTCGACCGGGCGGACTGCTTCGGGCTGTCCCAGATGTACCAGCTGCGGGGCCGGGTGGGCCGGGCGGATGAGCAGGCCTATGCCTACCTGATCATCCCGGACGAAAGCCTGCTCACGGCCGACGCCCGCAAGCGGCTGAAGGTCCTCATGGAGCACAGCGATCTGGGGGCCGGTTTCAAGATTGCCATGAACGATCTCGAGATCCGCGGCGGCGGGACGATCCTGGGCGCCTCCCAGTCGGGGCACATCGCGGCCGTCGGCTATGACATGTTTCTCAAGCTCATGGAGGACGCCGTCGCGGATTTGAAGGGCGAGCCGGTCGCGCACGCGCTGGACCCCGAAATCAACATCCCACTGTCGGCGTACCTGTCCGAGAGCTACGTGCCGGACATCGACCAGCGCATGGCGCTCTACCGCCGCCTGGCCCGCGCCGAGCAGCTGCAGGAGATTGCGGAGATCCGCACGGAGGTGAACGACCGCTACGGGCCGCTGCCCGAGGAGGGGACCCACCTGCTGTTCAAAATCATGCTCAAGGTGCTGGCCCGCCACGCCGGTGTGTCGCGGCTGGACCTGAAGGACCAGCGGCTGGTGCTGGCGTTTTCCGAGGCCCACCTGAAGGCCTCTTCCGCCCTGGTGGAGCTGATTCTCAGCGAGCCGGACCGCTTCGAGCTCACGCCCGACCACGTGCTCAAGATCCGGCTGACCCAGCCGGGCACCGTCGGCCAGCTGGCCCAGGCCAAAAACATCTTGCAAGAGATCCACCAACGTGTTAATAGTCAAGAAAATTAAAATCTTATACGAAATTGCCACTGGCCGGTCGAACCCTTGCCCAGCGCCCCGGAGCCAAGGGGGCAGGGTGCGAGTCATCCATCGGACGGTGGGCTGGATCGCGCTGTTTTTAGGAGTGGTCTGCGTGTGGGGATGCGGCTCACCCGGTTCCGAGCCCGCTGAGGACTACCTGATCCGGGTCGGCGAGCGCAAGGTCACCGTCCGGGAGTTTCTGCAGGCCTTTGAGCTGGCCCAGACGGCCTATCCCGGCAGCGTTGCGCAGAACCCGGCCGGGCTGAAAGAAGCCCGCACGCAGCTGTTGAACGAGATGGCGACAGAGCTGGTGATGTTCAAGCGCGCGGGGGAACTGGGCCTCTCCGTATCCGATGCCGAGTTCGAGGCCGCTGTCGCCGCCGTCAGGTCCGACTACCCGCCCGGGGTGTTTGAACAGACCCTCATCGAATCCGCCGTGAGCTTCGATGCCTGGAAGCACCGCCTCAGGTCGAGGCTTCTCATGGAAAAACTCGTGGACGCGGAATTGCGGGGGCAGATCGCCATCAGTCCTGAGGATGTGGCGGGTTACTACGATCAGCACTACCGCGGCAAGGCGGCGGGTGCCGACTCGGACGAGAAGTTCCAGCGATTGAAGGAGACCATCGTCGCCGACCTGCAGCGACAGAAGATCGAGGATGCCTACGGCGCCTGGATTGCCCGGCTGAAAGAGAAATATCCGCTGGACGTCAACCGGGAGGCCTGGGGCCGGCTGGAGGGGCCTGAACCGGGCGCTGCACCCGGTGAAAACAGGTGAGGTAGGAGCCGGCAGCGGTCTGTTTGATCCGGGCGTTCACCCGCGGAGAGGGGGCCCGCAATCGCGCGATTCAGCGGCTGCGATCGGTCTCGCAAGATGAGGTTCGCCATGCGTGATGACTTCGTAAATAGTCCAATTTCGGCGTTGCACTTCAGCATCATCCTGATCGGGGTGTTGGTCGGCGGCCTGTTCGCGCCGTTTCAGGCCCCGGCGGCGGAGACCGGTATCGTCGACCGCATCGTGGCGGTGGTGAACGACGACATCATCACCCAGCACGACCTCGAGACGGCCATCCGGCCGTACCTGGAAAACACCAAGGAGCAGGGCTTCTCCGCGGAGATGCAGCGCCAGGCCATCGCCCGGCTGCGCAAAGACGCGCTGGACACCCTCATCGAAAACAAGCTCACCGATCAGGAGGTCAAGCGCTACAACATCACCGTCAGCGAAGAGGAGATCGACCAGCAAATCGCGCAGATCAAGCGGACGAACTCCATTACGGACGAAGAGATCCGTGCCATGCTTGCCGGCCGGAAAATGACCATGGAGGGTTACCGCAAAGACATCAAGGGGATGCTGCAGCGGACCAAGCTGGTCAACCGCGAGGTGACGTCACGGGTGGTGATCACGAAGGAGGAGATCAAGGCGTATTACGAGAAGAACCTCACCAAGTACGGCGGGAGCAGGAAATACCATTTGTGGAACCTGTTTGTGAAGTTGCCGCGCAACGCGCTCGTCTCTGAGCGGCAGGAGGCCCAGGCCCCCCTGAAGGCAGCGCTGGCCGAAATTAAGCAGGGCCGGTCGTTCGAAGACATTGCCCGCGCAAGTGGCGCCGGGGCCGGCGGCCTGCAGGGGGCCGAGCTGGGCTTGTTCCGCGCCGAGGAACTCACCCCTGAGCTGCGGGAGGTGGTGAAAAATATGTCGGCCGGTGCTGTCTCGCCGATCGTGGAGTCGGAGTTCGGCTACCAGGTTGTCTTCGTGCAGCAAGTTGCGGAAACTGCGGGGCGGCCGCTCTCCGAGGTGGAACCGGAGATCCAGGAGACCCTGTACCGGGAAATTGTCGACGGCAAAATCAAGGCCTGGATCACGGAGCTGCGCCGGCGTTCGCATATCAAAATCATGGACGCCAAGTAGGATGGCTTCGTGAATAGTCCAATTTGGGTGACACGGTAATGGGAGTTTCATCGGAGCAGGCATCTTTCGGCCGGTATCTGCAGGCGATCCGCGTTGAGAAACGGATCAGCCTGGATCAGGTTGCGGAAGAAACCCGGATCACGGTCCGGAACCTGGAGGCCATCGACCGGGAAGACCCGCAGGGGCTCCCGTCGGAGGCTTTTCTCAAAGGGTTCCTCCGCGCGTATGCCAAGGCCGTGGGCGCGGACGGCGACGAAGCGGTGCGGCGCTACGACGAGTACCGGATGATGACCCGGGCGACGGAGGATGTCGGGCGGCAACCGGAGCGGGCCCGCTCCGGCATGCGGTGGAAACTGGTCGCCGCCCTGGCGCTGCTGTTCGTTCTGATCGTCGGGTCGATCTTGGTCTGGCAGTGGGTGAGCCCGCCGCATATCGAAACCGCACCGATTGCCGCCGACCCCGGCGCCGTTTCCCCGGAACCGCCGCCGGCCGACAGCGCCCAGAATCGGCCGGCGCCGCTCCCGACCCTGAAACCGGCGCCGCCGGCCGCCCCGCCGCATATCCTGACGGTGTCCGCCACGGAGAACACCTGGCTCAAGGTCGTGACCGATCAGGGGATCCCGGCCGAATACAACCTCAAGGCCGGAGAGCATCTGAAGCTTGAAGCCCGCTCCACATTCAACCTTCTGATCGGGAACGCCGGTGGGGTCAAACTCAACCTCAACAACAAGCCGGTCAACGTGCCGGGCAAACGCGGCGAAGTGGTGAATCTCCATCTGCCGTGACAAATGCCGCGGCGGGCTTCCTGCGGTGCCTGGCGGCCGGCCCGGTCGTGTGGTTTCATGTTGCAATTTTCCACGCCTGCCATCCTGATCCGACGCACGGAATACGGCGATTATGACCTTATTGTGACCTTCTTCTCGCTCACCCTCGGCAAGGTCTCCCTGATGGCCAAGGCCGCCAAGAAGAGCACCCGGCGGTTTGCCGGCCTGCTGGAACTCTTCACGGAGCTGGACATCGTCGGCAGCGTCGGCCGCAAGAGCGGGCTGCCGGTGCTGCAGGAGGCAACGCTGCGGCACCCCCACTCGGAAATACGGGAGGCTGCGACCAAGACGGCCTACGCCAGCTACTGGTCGGAGCTCGTGAACGACTGGATGGAGGAGCGCGTCGAAAGTGCCGAGCTGTTTTTACTGCTGCGGCATGTGCTTGACGCCCTGGCGGCAAGCGGCCCGCCCGAGGCCGCCCTGAGCGTCCTGTTCCAGATGCGATTGCTGAGAATCTCCGGGCACAGCCCCAACCTGACGCGGTGCGTCGTCTGCCGACTGGATCTGGACAGCATCCGCCCGGAGGCGCTGGGGATCGAGATCGCCCAGGGCGGCATCGCCTGCCCCGGCTGCCTTCCATCGACCGCGGAGCCGCATCGCCTTTCCAAGGGCACCATCAAGCAGTTGCTGTGGGTCGCCGGCGGGGACCTGGCCCGGGCGGCCCGGATCAAGTTCAGCCCCCGGGCCCTTCGTGAAAGCCAGGAGTTCCTGGAGAGCTTCGTGCCCTACCACCTCGGCCGGCAGCCGCGCAGCCTTAGAGTACTGCGCCAGCTGCGCGGGGAACTGGCACCTTCGTAGACGTTTTCCTGTGGGAGTGGCTTCCAGCCACGATCGATCGCGGCAGGATGCCGCTCCCACACTAAAATGAAACGCAATTTACTCGGAGGCCGACAAGGGTGTTGAAAAAAAAGCATCAGGAGCCGTTCAACTGGCAGAAGGCGCTCGAATCCCGGCCGGTGACCGCCTCCGCGCCGTGTCGCGTCGACATGGGTGGGACCCTCGACATCCGGACCTTTTCCTACCCATTGCAGCATCTGGCCCCGTGCACGCTGAGCGTCGCCCTGGAGATGCGCACGACCGTCAGTCTCACGCCCTACGCCAGGGGCCGCATCCGGATCACCTCACGCGGGTTCAAGGGGGCCGACTATGCTGCGGGCCAGGCCCCCTATGAGCATCCGATGGGTTTGATGTTCGCCGTAGCGGACTTTTTCCGGGCCTCGGGAGTGCAGATCGCCATCCACTCCGATTCGCCGCCCCGCAGCGCCTTGGGCGGCTCGTCGGTCGCCGCCGTCGCCCTGGCGGCCGCGCTTTCGGAAGCCAGGCGTCGCCAGCGCCCGCAAGCCGTGATCAGCGCCCGCTCCATCGGGTTGCTGGCCCATGCGGTCGAGGAGAGCGTCGCCGGCGTTCCCTGCGGCTACCAGGACCAGTTGGCCGCTGTTTACGGGGGCGTCAACGCCTGGCTCTGGATCGCGCTGCCGCGCACGTCGGTCTTCCAGCGGCAGAGCGTCGTGCCCCGCCGCCGCTACGCCGAGTTCGAGGAGCGCCTGCTGGTGGCCTATTGCGGGGTCCCCCACGCATCCCGCGACATCAACGGCCGCTGGGTGCGGCAGTTCGTCTCCGGCCGCACCCGGCAGCCCTGGGTGGACATCGTGCGCTGGACGCACCGGTTCGTGGGCGCCTTGAAGTGCAGCGACTACGGCGCGGCCGCCGCCAGCATGAACCGGGAGACGGCCGTGCGATGCCGTTTGACCCCGGACGTGCTGGACGACATCGGCCGCAGGCTGGTTGCGGCCGCCCGCCGCGGCGGGTGCGGAGCGCGTTTCACCGGCGCCGGCGGTGGGGGCTGCCTCTGGGCCCTCGGTGAGGCCGATGCCGTCGCGCGCCTGCGGCAGCGCTGGCAGGAGATTCTCGACCAACGACCCGGGGCCCGCCTGCTGGACGCACGCGTGGCGAGGGAAGGGCTGAGGATCGAAAAGAGATTGGATCACAAAGAGGCACAGGATAGACAGGATTAACAGGATTTTCAGGATTGACGACGTTGCAAAACCTAAATTGAGCGGTTCTGTCGATTCGCACCTGCCTGCCGAAGCCTCGGCGCAGGCAGGTCGAGACCCGATGGGGTCTGCCTCCGCATGGGCCGCTGCAATCTTTTCGCCGGCCGTCTCAACGGCAGCAGGGCCTCTCAGATATTGCCAGAAAGCCCCGGAAGGTAGTGCCCCACGACAGAGACGGTCGACGCTGCCGGTGAGGGGGTTTTCGAAACCCCGGGGGCGTTGCCGAAGCCTGGGTGTCTTTTGCGGCGGCCCATGCGGAGGCAGACCCCATCGGGCCATTCCGCAAAAAACCACAACAAGAATCGCTCAATACTGGTAAAAAGACGGAAGCACATCGCCGGCTGGAATATTGGGGCGTTTATCAGAAGCTACGGGTGCCGCAGGCGCCCGGTACTTTTCTCTTGGCATTTGCGCGAAAATGCTCTATTCACGTAAGCCTTGAATTCTAGTGAATTTCCTGCCTGCTGAAGGAGCACCGTCATGTATTTTCAGGATCTCATTATGTCCCTCCAGGCGTTTTGGGCGCGCAAGGGCTGCCTGGTCATTCAGCCCTACGACCTGGAGGTCGGCGCGGGGACCTTCCATCACGCGACCCTTCTGAAGGCGCTCGGGCCGGAGCCCTGGAAGGTCGCATATGTCCAGCCGTCACGACGCCCCACGGACGGCCGCTACGGAGAGAACCCCAACCGGCTGCAACACTACTACCAGTATCAAGTCCTGCTGAAACCCTCTCCGGCGGACGTGCAGCAGCAGTACCTCCAGAGTCTATCCACCCTCGGCGTCAACCTCCTCGAGCACGACATCCGCTTCGTGGAGGACGACTGGGAATCCCCCACCCTGGGGGCCTCCGGCCTCGGGTGGGAAGTCTGGCTGGACGGCATGGAAATCACGCAGTTCACCTATTTCCAGATGGCCGGCAGCATCGAGCTCATGCCGGTCTCGGTCGAACTCACCTACGGCCTCGAGCGGATCGCCATGTACCTGCAGCAGGTCGACAACGTCTACGACCTGCAATGGAACCGGGAGCTGCGTTACGGCGATGTGCACCACCGGCAGGAGGTCGAGCAGTCCACCTACAATTTCGAGCAGGCCGACGTTTCCATGTTGTTCGAGCTGTTCGCCCGCTACGAGGCGGAGTCCCAACGGGTCATCCCGAAAGGGCTGGTGCTGCCGGCCTACGAGTTCTGCCTGAAGTGCTCCCACACCTTCAACCTTCTGGATGCCCGCGGGGCCATCAGCGTCACCGAGCGCACCGGCTACATCGCGCGCATCCGCAACCTGGCGCGCGCCTGCGCGGAGGCCTACCTGGCCCAGCGGGAGGGCATGGGGTTTCCACTGGTGAAGCAGAACTGAGGGATACGAATGAAAACGTTGTTGCTTGAAATCGGAACCGAGGAAATTCCCGCCGGGTACATCGCGCCGGCGCTGGCGGCCCTGGAATCGATGCTGGCGCAGAAGCTGGCCGATGCCCGGCTGGCGCATGGCCGCATCCAGACCTTCGGCACCCCGCGCCGGTTGGCGGTCACCGTGGCGGAGCTGGCGGCCCGGCAGAAGCGGCTGACCAGCGAGGTGCTCGGGCCGCCGCGGAAGGTGGGCTACGACAGCGACGGCCGACCCACCACGGCCGCCGTCAAGTTCGCCGAGAAGGTCGGCCTGCCCGTGAATCGGCTCGGCGTCGCCTCGACCCCGAAGGGGGAGTACCTCAGCGCCACCGTGACCGACCCCGGGCTCGCCACCACCGCCCTGCTTAAAACACTTCTCCCGGACATCATCCTGGCCATCCCGTTTCCCAAGCGCATGCGCTGGGCGGATTTGACCATTTCCTTTGCGCGGCCGATTCACTCCCTGCTCGCCCTCTACGGCGGCAGCCGGATCGGTTTCACGCTGGGCGGTATCCGCAGCGGGCGCACGAGCTTCGGGCACCGCTTCATGCACCCGCGTCAGATCAAGGTCGCCGAGCCCGCCGCCTACGTGGAGGCCCTGCGTTCGGGGTTCGTGATCGTGGACCCGGCCGAGCGCCGGCGCCTGATCGCCGAGGGTGCGGCCCAGGCGGCCGCCTCGGTGGGCGGGTGTGTCCTGCCGGACGAGGAACTGCTCGGGACCGTGAGCCAGCTGGTGGAGTACCCGGCCGTCGCCGTCGGACGGTTTGCCGACACCTTCCTGGAGCTTCCCGCCGAGGTGCTCATCACCGCCATGCGCGAGCACCAGAAGTATTTCGCCGTGGTGGACACCGGCGGCCGGCTCCTTCCGCATTTCATTGCCGTCAACAACACGCCCGTTCAGGACATGGCGGTGGTGGTCCGCGGCCACCAGCGGGTGCTGCGGGCCCGGTTGGAGGATGCGAAGTTTTTCTTCAAGAGCGACCGGGAAACGTCGCTGGACAGCATGGTGGAGAAGCTGAAAAGTGTCCTCTTCCAGGCCCAGCTGGGGTCGATTTATGACAAGGTCCGGCGCGTGCGGGGGCTCTCCCGTTTCGTGGCCGACCAGATCGGCGGCGACCCGGAGCTCGGCGGGCAGGCGGAGCGGGCGGCCTGGCTCTGCAAGGCCGACCTGGTCAGCCAGATGGTGGGTGAGTTTCCCAAGCTGCAGGGCATTATGGGGCGGGTCTATGCCACGGCCCAGGGGGAACCCGCGGCGGTGGCGAGCGCCATCGAAGAGCACTACCGGCCGACCTATTCCGGCGGGGTGCTGCCGGAGACCACGGCCGGGGCGGTGGTCGCCATCGCCGACAAGCTGGACACTATCTGCGGCTGCTTCCGGGCCGGGTTGGCCCCCACGGGTGCGGCCGACCCCTATGCCCTCCGCCGCCAGGGCATCGGTGTCATCCAGATCATGCGCAGCCGCGGGCTGGCATTCCCCCTCGCAACTGTGGTACAGAAAAGCCTGAGCCTTTTCGACGGCGAGGCGGGCACGCCAGCGGAGACCGCCGCCAAGATCCAGGGGTTCCTGGAAGGCCGGATGACGTCCATCCTGGTGGAGGAGGGCTTCGCCAAGGACACGGTCGCCGCGGTGCTCGGCGTGCCGGCCGAAAGCATTCCCGCCGTCTGGAGCCGCGCCCGGGCGCTGCAGCAGCTCAAGAGCAAACCGGATTTCGAGCCCATCGCGGTCTCCTTCAAGCGCGTGGTCAACATCATCCGCCGGGCCGAGGACTTCACGGCGGGGTCGGTCGACGAGAGGTTGTTCGCCCACGCATCGGAAGCCGCACTGCTTGCGGCCTTTCGCACCGTTCACTCCCAGGTGCAGGAGGACCTGCGTCAGGGCCTCCATGACCAGGCCCTCGCCCGGGTGGCGACACTGCGCGCTCCGGTGGATGCATTCTTCGACGACGTCATGGTGATGGCGGAGGATCTGAACGTCCGCGGCAATCGGCTGTCGCTGCTCGCGCAGGTGGCCGGGCTCTTCGACACCTTCGCCGATTTTTCGAAACTATCCGCCTGATATGAGTCATGGCGTCTATTGAGTCTGTCGCGTCGATTGCGTCGACCCGGTTCACCGGGTTCGCCGGAGCAGTGCGGACAGGCTCACCCCAATGACTCAACAGACTCAATAGACTCAATAGACTCAACTGATTGAACTGGGGAGGTTGGCATGGCATACGAGCCCGATAAGGACAAGGTCCTGAAAAAATGGAAAAGCGAAGAGACCGGCCTGGTGCTGTCCATCAACAAGTACGGCGAC
>JBFYWS010000308.1:0-8909 GCA_041310935.1 Desulfobacteraceae bacterium
ATCAGTTGCCTTTGCTTCCAGCGTCGAGCTTCGAGCCGCGAGCCTTGTTGGATGCCGGGTCCTGCCGCTCAAAGCTGCTGACCAGCACCTCCCGGGGCTTGACGCCGTCCGAGGGCCCCACAACACCCTCCTGCTCCATTTTCTCGATGATGCGCGCCGCACGGTTGTAACCGATGCGCAGATGGCGCTGGACCATGGAGATGGAGGCCTGGCGGGTGCGCACGACGAGCTCGATGGCGTCGTCGTAGCGGTCGTCATAATCCTCATCGCCGTTCGCCCCCTGGGCTTCCGCCGGCCGGGCCTCGGTGACCCGCTGGTCGTAGGCGGGCGTTTCCTGCCGCTTCAGGAACTCGATGATCTGGCTGAGCTCGCCCTCGGAGATGTAGGCGCCGTGGATGCGCTGGAGTTTCCCGGTGCCGGGCGGCATGAACAGCATGTCGCCGCTGCCGAGCAGGCTTTCGGCGCCGTTGGCGTCGATGATGGTCCGGGAGTCGGTCTTGGAGGAAACCTGGAAGCTGAGCCGGGTGGGGAAGTTGGCCTTGATGATGCCGGTGAGCACATCCACCGAGGGTCGCTGGGTGGCCAGGATCAGATGGATGCCGGAGGCCCGCGCCATCTGGGCCAGCCGGGTGAGCGCCACCTCCACGTCCCGGGAGGCGAGCATCATCAGGTCGGCCAGCTCGTCGATGATGATCACGACGTAGGGCAGTTTCTCGGCGCTCTCACCGGCGGCCGGTTTCTCGGTTTCCATCTTCTGGTTGTACTGCTTGATGTTGCGGGCTTTCTTCTCGGAGAGCAGCTCGTAGCGCCGCTCCATCTCCCGCACCGCCCAGTACAGCGCGTTGGTGGCCTTCTTGGCGTCGGTCACCACCGGTGTGATCAGGTGCGGTATGCCGTCGTAGTTCGACAGTTCGATGCGCTTGGGGTCGACCATGATGAGCTTCACCTCCTCCGGCCGCGCCTTGTAAAGGAGGCTGCAGATCATGGCGTTCAGGGCCACACTCTTGCCGCTGCCGGTGGCACCCGCAATCAGCAGGTGCGGCATCTTGTCGAGCTCGGCCACCACCGGGTTGCCGACGATGTCCTTGCCGAGGCAGATGGTGAGCCGGGACTTGGACTTCTCGAAGGCGCTGGTGGCCACGACGTCCTTGAACCGGACGACCTCCCGCACGGCGTTCGGCACCTCGATGCCGATGACCGCCTTGCCCGGGATCGGGGCCACGATCCGGATGCTCGTGGCGCGCAGCGCCAGCGACAGGTCGTCGGAGAGGCTGGCGACCTTGTTGATCTTCACCCCCGGCGCCGGCTCGTATTCGAACGTGGTGATCACGGGGCCGGGGGAGACCGCCACCACCTTGCCGTTCACGCCGAAGTCCTCCAGCTTCTTCTCGAGCAGCTTCGACTGCATCCGCAGGCTCTCGTTGTCCAGGGAGGCCGGCTTGGCCTCCGGGTCCTCCAGCAGGTTGAAGGGCGGCAGCTGGAACCGCTTGCCGGCCTGCATGAAATCGAACACCTCCTGCTTGGGCGGTGGAACGACCTTGGCCGGTTTGGGTGCGGCCGCCTGGATCTTGATCTCCTTCACGCGGGCCACGGTCTTCTCGGGCTCGGCCTGGGCGAGCCGCTTTGCGCGCACGCGGCGCTCCTTCGACTTGAGGTAGACCGTCGTCAGACTGTCATGGGCCGCACCGCACCAGCCGCCGCCGCGCTTCAAGAAGGCCAGCAGGGAAAAACCCGTGGCCAGGATGAAGCCGACGAGCCACAGCAGCGCCAGCACGATCAGACCCCCGGTGGGGTTGGTGTACCGGACCAGGAAGCGCTGGAGGGGGATCCCCAGCATCCCGCCGGCGGAAAACTTCTTGTCGAACAGGACGTAGTAGTCCTGGTGGACGGCGAGGAGGCTGCCGGTGGTGAGGATCAGCAGGATGCCGCCGGCCAGGGTGGAGAGCATCACGCGACCCGGGTGGTTGCCGAAGAAATGCATGCTGACGATGAGGAACAGGATCGGAATCCAGAAGGCCCCCAACCCGAAAAGGCCGATCAGAAACCCCGATAGGTGGGCCCCGACGAAACCGAACAGGTTGTGGACCCGGCCGCCGGTGCCGGCGCTGTGGATGGACGGGTCCGCCGGACTGTAGGAGAGCAGGCTGATCAGGGTGAAGATCACGAAGAAGAAGAGAAATATGCCGACGATTTCGCGACGCATGATTTCATAATTCCATGATGAAGGGCAAGATAACGGGTCTGCGGCCGATGGTGTATGCGAAATACTGTCTGAGCGCGGTTTGAATCCGAACGCGGATCTTGTCGATGCGGTTGGGGGTCTCCGGCGGCACCTCCTCCACCACCTCGATCACGACACAGTGGGCGTCCTGGAGCAGGTGCCCGGTTTCGGTCTCGAACACGAACCCGCGCGAGACGATTTCGGGCCCGTACACGACGATGCCGGTGGCCTGGTCAAAGGCCAGGGTGACGGCAACGACCCCGTCCTCGGAGAGGGCGCGGCGCTCCTTGAGCACGGTGCGGCCGACGTCCCCCACCCCCTTGCCGTCGATCATCACCCGGCCGGTCGGCACACGCTCGCCGAGGCGGCCGATCCCGTCCTGAAACTCGATCGCCTGGCCGTTTTCAACAATCAGGACCCGCTCCGCGTCGATCCCCATCTCGCGCGCCAGGCGCCCGTGCAGGACCAGGTGCCGGTATTCGCCGTGGATGGGGATGAAATGGCGCGGCCGGGTGAGCTGGATCATGTGCCGGAGCTCGTCGCGGAAGGCATGCCCCGAAACGTGGACGTCGGAGATCTTCTCGTAGATGACCTCGGCGCCGAGCCGGAACAGGTTGTCGATGATCTTGGCGATCGCCCGCTCGTTGCCGGGGATGAACTTCGAGGAGAGCACCACCGTGTCCCCTTTTTTAATCCGGAGCTGTTTGTGGGTGCCGGCGGCCATCCGCGCGAGAGCCGACATCGGCTCGCCTTGGCTGCCCGTGGTGATGATGACCACCTCGCTGTCCGGATAGTCGTCCACGAAGTCCATGCTCACATCGGCGTCCGGCGGGATCTTCAGGTAGCCCAGGGACCGGGCGATCTCCGCACTGGCCTCGATGCTGCGGCCACTGATGATCACCTTCCGCCTGCCCGCCCGCGCGATGTCGGCGATCATCTGAATCCGCGCGATGTTGGACGCAAACAGCGCCACGATGATGCGCCCGGGGCTTCCGGCCACGATCCGGGTGAGGGTTGCGCCGATGTGTGTGTCCGGGTCCGTGGAGCCCGCGCGCTCGACGTTGGTCGAATCGGACAGCAGGGCGAGCACCCCCCGGTCGCCGCAGCGGGCAAAGTGGGCCGTGTCGGTGATCATCCCGCCGTCGGCACCGGGGCTGATCTTGAAATCCCCCGTGTGCACGATCAGGCCCTCGGGGGTGTCGATGGCAAGTGCGATTCCGTCGACCACGCTGTGGCCCACGCGGATGAAATCGAGCGCAAAGGGCCCCAGCGGCAACGGCCGGCCGGGGACGATCGTGTGCAGGCCGGCCGGGGCCGTCACCGAAAACTCTTCCAGCTTTTGCCGGACCATCCCCAGCGTAAAGGGGGTCCCGAACACCGGCGCATCGACATGCTTCAGCAGAAACGGCAGCGCACCGATGTGGTCCTCATGGGCGTGGGTCAGCACGATGCCGTGGACCCCGTCTTTGTAGGGCCGGAGGTAGGACATGTCGGGGATGACGTAATCGACCCCTAGCATGTAATCTTCGGGAAACATCAGCCCGGCGTCCACGATGATCCGGGAGCCGTCGGATTCGACCAGCATCATGTTCAGCCCGATTTCGCCCAGACCACCGAGCGGGATGAGTTTAACCATGACGCCCTCTCCTCATCCACACTCGCCGAGGCCGCGGCGAATCGCCGCCCGCACTCGTTCCATGAGCGCCTCCTTGGTGGCGCGGGTGCAATCCGAAGTATCAATGGGCTCCCCGACCTCCACCGTGACGTCCCGCGGCCGGATGATCCACGAGCGTTTCGGCATGATGGCATGCGTCCCGCGGATCGAAACGGGGACGATCGGAACACCGGCATCCACCGCCAGCACAAAACCGCCCTTCTTGAAGGGCTTCAGCGTGCCGTCCAGGCTGCGGGTGCCTTCCGGGAAAATCATGATCGCGACCCCCTTGCGGATCGTCTCGGCGGCTTCCCCCAGGCTCTTGAAGGCGGCTTCGCGGTCCGCGCGGTCGATGCTGATGTAACCGGCCCCGCGCATGGCCCGACCGAAAACCGGTATGTTGAAAAGCTCGGCCTTGGCGAGCCAGCGGAATTGAACCGGCAGATGCGCGAGCAAAACCGGGATGTCGAAGTTGCTCTGGTGGTTGGACATGAAAATGTACGGCCGGGCCGGGTCGATCCGCTCCAGGCCGGAAACGGCCACCCGGATCCTGCTGACCGCCAGGATCGAACGGCTCCACATCCTGCCCACCCGGTGAACCGGGTTCCCGGTGCGGGTAACCAAGGAGGTCGCGATGGCGAGGAGGCTAAAGAAAAGGGTCGAAAAAGCCACACAGACGTAGATGGCCGCCGTCCGCATCAGGGTGATAAACGACTTCGACTCGCAGCCCCCCACCGGCGCTGATGATGGATTCAACACCCTGTTTCAACCTCCCCCGCGCGACGATTCCCCCGGACCTCAAACGGATATTCCCAATTGCGCCAGCATGTCGTCCACCAGCCGGATGAGCCAGTTGCGCTGTTCGTCCGTGGCGTCAGCGATGCACTCGCAGCGGATGCGGTTCTGGGTGCGGACCAGCAGTTCCATGGAGAGCCTGTCGGTTTGGAGCTCGACCGCCGCGGAAAAAGGCCGGCACTCCACGTGACTGGACTGCGTCGGCGACAGGAGCCCGGGGTCGATAGGCACCCAATACACTCCGCCCATGGACGCCGTCCCGAACCGTTGATCGAGGTAGCCTTTGATCTTTTCGTAGTCGACGTAACGGAGCTGATCAACTACATATTGTTTCATATATCCGATGATTACCACAACTTGTTGCGGTTCGCAAGCCATATGTTCCCGGGGCGAGGGCGAGTTGCAAGGACCATCCTCCGGGATAACAGGGGTAAAAATTGGCCAGCCTGGGATTAATGTCGCGGGGCCGTGCTCCAATCGGGCGCATGAGCAACGGCAGGGGCAGGACACTAAAAAGCCCCCTGGCCGACCGCATCATCAGGCCAGGGGGTGAGGAAAGGGCAGCGGATCAGGTCTCTTCAACCGTGATGGCGCCTTCCGAGCAAACTTCCACGCAGCTTTCGCACCCGAGGCATTCTTCGGCATTCACCGGCACTGACTTGCCGTCCTGCATCTCAAAGACCTCAACCGGGCAAACATCCACGCACTCCTCGCAGCCTACGCATTTTTCTTCTTCGACAGTGGGGTTAAAAGCCATCAGCAAATCTCCTTTCAGTAGGGTATTAATCATGGCGTCCGGCCGCCATCCAGTTCCATTTCCGCAGAGTGCATATCCTAATTAAAAAGGCGAGTCAAGCTTTGTTGTCATTTTTTAAAAAAGACCCGGGCGCTGCCCCACAAAATATAATTTATATAGTTATTACGAATTGTTAATAAACTATTGGCATGGTTCCGCCATCACCCGGAACGAGTGCGAGGGGCACCCGCACGAGCACCGTGTGCCGCCATGGGCGTTCATCCGGCCGGCGCCGGCACTCGTCCGGAACACCGGTCAAAAAGCGGGCGAAGACCTGGGTCGGGTCGGCTTCGGGCAACACAAAGACGTCCAGACCCGCACCACGTGCGCCGGGCGCATCCGGAGTGTCGGTCACGAATTGTTTTTCAAGCAGAGACAGGGGGCTTGTGGCGAACTCGGCCAGCCGCGGCATCGCATTGTGCGGCGACGAGTGGCCGTCGCCAACCGGGGGGCGGGCAAGCATCACCAGCGCCGCAGGCAAAAGGCGCAACGCCCGCGGAACGGACGCAATCACATGGTCGACCACCGCGGCGCTGGAAGCAACAAAGACGGGGCTCGGGTAAGGGTGGCATAAAAACAGTCGCGCCCAGGCCGCCAGCCGGCTCTCCCACAGGTGGTCTTCGTGTCCGGCCGGCCCGAAGGCCGGGCCGTGGTTTCGCTCGCCCGCGGGCGGGTCATGCTCCCCCGTGAGGGCGTGCAGGAGCTCCGCGCTCAGCGTTTCATGCCGCGCCATGTCTTGCTGGATCTCACAGCGCTGCCGGTCGAACTCCTGGGCGAGATGGAGAAACAACCGGGCCGGCATGAGTCGATCGGGTTCCGTCGAGCCGCGAGCCGGGGTTAATCGGTTCTTGATCTGCGAAACGAGCTGCGACGAAGAGCCCTCTTCAGCGAGCGAATCCGCCTGCAGGCGTTGACGCCAGAAGGCGGCGTGCAGGCCGGCACCGCCCCCGTGCAGGTGGCCCCACTGCCGGAACTCCCGGACCATGTCGTCCAGCCGCTGCTCCCCCCCGGCGACGGGGGTGAACACGTCCAGAAAGCCGCTCTCCTGCAGGGTGCGCATATCGGGCGGCAGCCACCCGGCGAATGGTTGACAGGTCACGACCGACGGGAAAAAGGCCCGCATTGCCGCCGCCGCGGACGGAGAAACATAGGTGGCGGGGAAATAAATCGGTTTCATGCGCGCGGCGCTTTTTGATCCTGCACGCTGATCCTGCGCGCACGAAGTTCGTCCCGTATCCGGTCCGCCAGCTCCCACTGCCGCTCGGCTCTGGCCTTCTCCCGGGCCTCCAACAGCTCCTGGATTTCCGCTTCGAGGACCGGTGTCAGGCTGAAGTCGAAAATGCCCAACACCGCATCGATATCCTTGAGAGCGGCCACGAGCCGACCGGCTCCCCGGGCATCCATGAGACCCTGTGCCACGAAGGCGTTGATCCGCTTCACGGCGTGGAAGAGGGCGGCGATGACGGACGGCAGATCGAGGTCGTCATCCATGCCGCGGCGAACCCCCTGCCGGATGTCGTAGATCAGCTGGTCCAGCTCGGGGCAGGGCCGCCCCGGGCCGACCCGCAGCAGCGCCTGGATGCAGCGGTCCAGCCGCTGCAAGCTGCGCCGTGCATCTTCCAGCCGTTCGACCGAACCGGCGGCGGGCCGGCGGTAATGGGTCGACATCAGCCAGAAGCGGGCCTCGCGGCCGGAAAAACCCATCGCCTGAAGCTCGGCAAGGCCGAGGCCGTTGGCGAGCACCCGTTCCGCTTGAATCCAGTAGCTGGCGAGCGGCTTGCCCTCGAGGGCCGCCGCGATGGCATTCTCGTTTTCGTGGTGGGGGAACATCAGCTCACGGCTGCTCGTGTGAACGTCGAAGCGTTCACCGAGATAGTGCATGGCCATGGCGGTCGTCTGAAGATGCCAGGACGGCCGCACGTTGCCCCATTCGGTTTTCATAAAGGCGCCGCGCTTGAGTTCGGAGAGTCGGCAGCGCTTGAAAAGGGCAAAGTCCCGCGGGTTCTGCTTCTCGAAGGCCTCCCCATCGACGGTGGCGCGGGCCTTGACCTTGGCGATGTCGATCCCGGACAGCCGGCCGTAGCCGGCAAGCCGTGACAGGTCGAAATAGAGCGACCGCAGCTTCTCGTAGGCGAACCCCTTGGCGCTAAGCTTCCGGGCCAGGCTCACCATAGCGTCAGCGTGATCCCGCGCCCGGGGGTAGTGCTCCGCCGGCTGGATGCGCAGCCAGTCGAGGTCCTGCATGAACTGCTCGAGATGGGCGTGAGAGGGAGGCCCTCCGGCCGTCGCCGCCCGCTCGGATGCGGCGCCGGCATCCTCCTCGATGTCGCTGATGTCCACCACCTGGGTCACGGCGTAGCCGCGTCCGCGCAGGTAGCGGCGCAACAGATCGGCCAAAACAAACCGGCGCGCCTCGTCGAGCTGCAGCCGCCGCTGGGTGTGGGGCCCGCAGGTGTAGATCGAGACCCGTTCGGCCTTGAGAGGCTCCAGCAATTCCTTGGACCGGCTGAGGAGGTTGAACACCTGCAGCTCCACCTTTTCCTGCGTTGAGAAAAGCGGCGTGCTGAGGTAACGCTCCCCGCCGTCGGGCAGGATAACGACGACCATGCCTTCCGCCAGGAGGCTGGCCTCCTTGACGGCGACGGCCATGGCCGCCCCGCTGCTCATGCCGACCAGCAGGCCTTCTTCGCGGGCCAGGCGCCGGGCGGCCTCAAAGGCCTCCTCGTCGTCGACATTGGCTTTCTTGTCCAGGCACTGCTTGTCGAAGATTTCCGGGCAGTAGGCCTCCTTGAGATTCTTCAGCCCCTGGATCTTGTGCCCGAGATACGGCTCCACGCCCACGATCGTGACGGCGGGGTTTAATTCTTTCAGCCGCCGGGAGAGCCCCATGAGGGTGCCGGTGGTTCCCATGGTCGCCACGACGGCCGTGACCGCACCTTTCGTCTCACGCCAGATCTCCTCGGCCGTACCGCGGTAATGGGCCATCCAGTTGGCCGCGTTGTTGAACTGGTCCACGGCAAAGTACCGGCCGGGGTTTTCACGGACCAGGCGGTAGACCTCCTCGATCGCGCCGTCGGTCCCCAGGTGGCCCGGGGTGAGAAGGATCTCCGCGCCGCGCGCCCGCAGGATCTTGCGACGCTCCAGGCTCACGGACTCGGACATGGCCAGCAGCAGGCGGTAGCCTTTCACGGCACACACCATGGCCAGCCCGATGCCGGTGTTGCCGCTGGTGGCCTCGATCACGATTTTATCGGCCGTGAGTTCGCCGGATCGTTCACCGGCTTCGATCATGCAAAGCGCGGCCCGATCCTTGATGGAGCCCCCCGGGTTCAAATACTCGAGCTTCGCCAGGATCCTCACCCGCGGGTTCGGGTTCATGCGCCGGATTTCGACCAGCGGCGTATGGCCGATGGCGTCGAGCAGGGTGAAGCTCATAAGTGCCT
>JBFYWS010000330.1:0-6211 GCA_041310935.1 Desulfobacteraceae bacterium
CGCGCGCGACCGACGATCACACCGTCGCCCGGGCGGAGAAACGGGCAGAGTGGCTGTCGGAGTGGCTCGGCCGCGCCACCGGCGAGGAGGTGGCCGTGCGCGCCGTCGTGGCGGCTCCCGGATGGTTTGTCAAGCGCACGACGCCCACAGGCATCCCGGTCGTCAACCCGAAGCAGATCGCATCGCTGTTTGCGCACATCCAGCCGAGACCCCTCACCGACGCCCAAATCGAGGGCATTGCGCACCGACTCGAACAGGTCACCCGCTGAGCGGGCCCACTCCGGCCGGCTTCGAATCCACCGCACTGGGCGGCGAGCCGGGTGCGTCAGACCCGGTGCAGGAAGGAGCTGCGCGTCATCCCGGCACCGACGGAGTCGTACAGGATGGTGCGGGCCTCTCTGAGGCGCTCAAGGTTGCGGTTGACGGGGAATCCCTGGATCGTATCGGGGGTGAGAGCGCCGCGGGCGAGGTCGTAGGGCAACCGCTGCATGCAGACCACCGAGCAGTTGCCCCGCTCGTGGATGTTCGTCACCATCTTCTCGGCCAGGAAGCGGGCGACCTCCTCCGGGGCAGCGGGCCCGCTATCGGACAGGACCTGCTCCAGGGTGAGGGGAAGCATGGCAAAGTTGGCCTGGTGCTCGATCAGCAGATCGATGTCCATGAAGGTGAGCCGATTCTTGGACAACAGCGACGTCAGGTGGGCCTTCGCCCCGCGCGTGGCGTACAGAAACACGCCCTTCCCGTCCATCTTGCCGAAGACCCCGTCGTCATCGAATTGGGCCTCGATGAAACCGGCAAAACAGCCATGGCTGCAGCTGCGGGTGCCGATGACCCCCTTTGAAACGGCGGGCATGGCCCCGGGTACACTCTCGATCAGGCTGAACCTCACCGGCTGGCCCGGGGACAGGAATACCGCCGCCAGACGACGGTAGGTGCCGGAGGTCGTGTAGGCGGAAGCGATGTGCTTTACGGTTTCCGGGTTGCCGTCCATGGTCATCACGTCGTAGGCAAACCCGGACCCATAGGTGTCATAGAGCTCGATGGCCGCGCGAAAATTCTTAAACGTTCCGGCGGCGGCCGCCTCCGGATGGAGGCGCTCCATCAGCGCATGCTGCACCCGGGCCGCACTGGCCGGAATCCGGCAGGCGGCCTGCCCCAATTGATTGTCGATGATAATGCCGTCCAGCCGACCGGCGCGCGCCCACGGGAGCAGCTGATCGGCGATGGCAGCGATGAAATTGTCGCCGGCTTCCACGGTCGTCTCGGCCATGACGCGGCCGGTTTGGCAGCCCCCGGCCAGTGCGCCGGTCTCCAGGGCGGTGGCGAGCGCGTCGTCGCCGAAGATGATGTTGGCGGTGTCCAGAGGCTTGAAGGCCTTGGCACGGTGGATGTTTTCGGCGCCGATGATGACAGAGAGATCGCCGGGCTTGAGCGCTCCCGCCAGCGAAAGCATGAACAGCGCCTCCACCCCGACGTTGAACCCGGGGCAGCCGGCGTAAAGGTCAAACACCAGGGCCTGCGGGCATACGTTGCGAACGAGCTCGTAGGGAAAGCGGCTCACCGGTCCAGGGTCTTCCTTGTCCTCGCCGATATTGGTGGCGCCGATGATCACCCGGATGCGCGCGGCGTCGATCCCGGATGTCTCCAGCAGATCCCGGAACGCCGTGACCCCGATGCGCTCGTCCATGGGGGCGACCATGCGCGTGCGAACACCCATGCGTTCCTCGATGGATTGGTGGGTGACCGGGATCCCGCCCTTAAAGACCATACCCTTGTTTTCGTAGATCGAATTGTCAACGCGCCTGCCGCCGTTCCAGGCCCCATGGGCGATGATCTCCAGCACTGCATCCTGCATCATGGGTGGCTCCATCTATAAAGTTCAAGGGAAAGCCCCCTGCGCTCGGGTTCAGGGGGAACGTCGAGCTCTTCAGGTTCATTATCACGTTTTTCCCTCAAAACCATACCAGTTGTGTCAGGTTCGGACAAGCCCTCCGCCGGCTCACACGTTGAAACGGAAGTTGATGATATCTCCGTCCTTGACCTCGTAGGTCTTGCCCTCCAGGCGGAACGTCCCGCGGCGGCGCGCCTCGGCCGTCGAGCCCGCCGCCATGAGATCCTCGTAGGAGATCACCTCGGCCCGGATGAAGCCCTTCTGGATGTCGCTGTGGATCGCGCCGGCAGCCTCCACGGCCGGGGTGCCCCGGCGGATGGTCCAGGCGCGGACCTCGTCGCTGCCGACCGTGAAAAAAGCGATGAGCCCCATGACCTCGTAGGACAGCCGGATCATCCGGCCCATGGCGGAAGTGTCGATCTGGTATTCCTTGAGGAACTCCGCGGCGTCCTCCTCGCTCATGCGGGCGAGCTCCTGCTCGAGTTTTCCCCGCAGCACCAGGCATTTTTCATGATCGGCGATCTCCCCGATGTCGGGCAGCGCCGCGTCGCCGTCCTCGTTGTTGAAGAGCACCAGCATGGGCTTAGCGGTGAGCAGCGCAAAGCCTCTCAGCGGCTTGGCATCGGAAAGCTCGGGGCGGCGGCGCAGCAGGGTTTCGGCTTCCAGCAGCCGGTGGCACTCGGTCAGGAGTTGCTGTTCCTCGGTATTCATTTTTTTCCCGCGCCGGTGGTCGAGCTCGATGCGCTCTAGGCGCTTTTCCACCTGGACGAGGTCCGATAGGATCAACTCCTGCTCCACTGCGCGGAAATCCGCAGCCGGGGTGCGGTCCGGTCCGTGGTTGCGCACCACCTGGATCAGGGCGTCGCAATCCTTCACGGGCAGCCAGGGGTTGGCCTCCTTCTTCTGGCTTCCCTGGCCGGCGAGGAAATAGTCCACCTGGGCATAGATTGTTTTCTGGGGCTCGAACATCCGGCTCAAGCGGTCCACACGCTCGTCGGGCACGCGCACCACGGCGAGCCGGTCTTCGCCGCGGGAGGCGGTTTCGCTTCCCTGGCGGGTCAGAGCCTCGAAGGTCGTGGACCGGCCGGAGAGGGGCAGTCCGATGATGCCGAGTTTCATGGGTGGGTGCCTTTCAGTTCAAGTGGTTTCTGTAAATCGCGGTCGGCTCCAACGGTTGACGAGCAGGACCGTAGCGATGGGGATCACCAAGCCGACGAGGCTTACGGTAATCATCAACCGGCCCAGTTCACCGTAGCTGCCGCGCTCGACGATGAAGATCTGATTCATGTAGTTGGTGCCGAGGCTCGCGGCGGAGAGCGCCAGGTTGGTGAAGGCCGCCATGACCGCAAAATAGGTGGCTTTCTGATTCTCGGGCGCCTCCCGGGCGATCCAGGCCAGCATGGGCACCATGGCGACCTGGCCGAGCGGGGAGTCGGCCATGGTGTCGATGAGGGCGATCGTGCGGGCGCCGAACCCGAAGACCCTTTCCGTCCACTCGTGCAGGCCGTAGTACATCCCGACAAAGGGCATCGTCATCACCGTGCCGTAGATCGACAGAAACACGATGAGATAGGGGATCGGCCGGCGACTCATCCAGCCCCGCAGGGCAAACATCCCCAGGATGGCCAGGATGGAGGAAATTTGGCGCAGGGTGCCGAAGAAGGCCTCGTCGAAGCCGAGCAGATCGATCTGCCACCAGCTGGCTCCGGCGCCGGCCCCGGGCATGGCGCGGAACACAAAGACAATGACGGCGATGCCGATGATTTCCCGTCGTTTTTCCGGCACCATCTCCCGCAGGAGTTGGTGGATAAGATAACCGATGATGAGCAGGGAGACGCAGAAAATCGTTTCCATCTTGGCCGCAAACTGGGAGAGGCCCAGGAAAATACCGGCGGCGACGAAGGCTGCGCTGCCGCCAAGTATGGTCCAGTTGGGTTCAAGCTCCGGCTTCTCGGCGTGCAGCATCCGGCGGATGTTTTGCTCGGAAAACCCGCTGCGGCGATAGCGGCGGCGGCGCAGGATCAGGTTCACGTCCCCGAGGGTCACCCCCGCGACCGAGACTATCGGGATCAGCAGCGACACCTCGTACATCACGACATAGGACAGGGTCTGGGCCAGCCAGCCGCCGATGCCGGCCACCAGGGCGCTGCCGCTGATGATGGCGATCCGTCCCAGGGTCTGCATGGTGACGTGCATGCGCTGCAGGTCTTTCTCCGGGATCGGCACCCCGTTTTCGTCATGCCGCGGCACGGCCTCGACCGTCATGGCGTCGGCCACGACGTCCTGGAATACGAAGCCGATGGGCGACATCAGCGAGGAGACGATGTACCAGATATCCGGCGGCAGGAGGCCCGCCATCCACTCCTTGTACCCCGTGAGCCCCACCATGATCAATAGACCGGCCGCCATCAGCAGCGCCCCGAAATAGACGAAAAACGACTTGCGCTGCCAGAAGAGATCCACCAGATGCCCGATGGGCATCTTGAGCGCCCAGGGAAGCCCTGCCCAGAAGCCCAGGCTCGCCAGGAAGGCCGCGGAGAGCCCCAACTGGTCCTTGACAAAAAAACTTTCGATGATGCCGGTGAAGGCCGAGACGCCGGCGGCCAGGTAGACCATGAGCGGCGGCAGGTAGCTCAGGCGCATTTCCCGGAAGATGCCGAGGAAATCCACGATGAACCAGCGCCACGCGCGTTCCATGGGGCCGCCGGAAGGGCTGGGGTTGGATTCTGTCAGGACGGCCCCCTTCTGCCGGCGGCCAGCTCCTTGATCGAAACCGTCCCCTGGGAATCAAACGGCAGCGTCGACGGCATGAGCCCGCCACCCGCCATCCGCACCTTGCCTTTGACCCGGTAGCTCAGGTCCTCTCTCTGCTGCAGCCCGAACAGACCCTTGATGATGTCGATCACCGACGAGTAGACCGTGACCGGGATGGTCTCCGACCCGAACGCCGGCACCGTGACCTGGGTGTTGGAGATGCCGTAGGCAAACGGCTTGCCGTTGATTTCCAGGTCGCAGTCCAAGCCCTTGATATCCAGCTCCCCATCGTTCGGGTTCGTCACCCGCAGCAGGACCAGAAACGCCGTCTCCAGTCCCTTGCTCTCCTGCACCTGGATGTTGGACAGGGAAACACGCGGGGTTTCAAACGGCTTGCCGATGCCGGCGCATGCGGCCAGCGTCAAGATCACCAGCGTGGCGGCGGCAGCGGACCCGATAGGACGCATTCGCATGGGGTCGTTCCTCTTTAGTTTTTCGTGGGCAGTATGCCCTTGATGATGTCGCGCGCTTTTTCCTTCACTGTTGCATCGCCGGTGCCCGACGGACCGAGGGCTTTCTTAAGTTGGTCTTTGGCCATGGCCTCCACGTCGGGCAAGAAGATGGGTTGGTCGAAGCTGCCCGTCACGACGATCGGCACTCCCAGGCCGGAACGCTCCTTTTCGTCCCCCTGGCCCTTGATGGTGCCGACCAGCTTCGGGTCTATCCGGAAATCCAGGCTCTCTTTCACCAGGTCGGCCTTTCCGGCCGCCGACAGCCGTAGCAGCGGGGATTTCATGGCGGCGTCGGAGGTGTGGAACACCCCGTTCTGGAGGGTGAAGGGGACCGCCAGTTCGGAGAAATCGGTGCGCGGTTTCGGGCCGCTCTGCACCGCTCCGCGCAGACCGGCTTTGACATCGCGTACCATGCCCGCCAGATCCACACCGACAATGGCGCCGTCCGTGACGTCGAGGCTGCCCCTGCCGCTCAAGGTCTGTTTGATGCGGGCGGGGTCGTCGCCGGTCATCGAGAGCGCGACCTGGGCGCGGGTGGCGCCCTCCAGGAAATCCTTGCCGGCGAGGTCTTTCAAAAGCGGGTTGATCTGCAGCTTGTCGACGGTCAGCTGCAAATCGGTGACGGGGCGTGCGCCCTTCAGGTTCACCACGCTCTTGCCGGCGGCGGTTCCCTGGTAGAGCTTCATGGCGAAGGGGTCCAGGGAGAGGACCCCGTCCCGGGCAGTGACCTTCAGACTCACGTCCTCCAGCTTGGCTTGGTTGACGCTGAGCTTGCCGATCTTAACGGTTCCATTCAATACCAGCGTTCGCAACGGCCCGTAGTCGGTCTGGCGCCTGGGCGCAGCGAGTTTGGCGTCCGCCGGTTGGCCGGCAGCGGCCGGCGCCTTCGGCGGCAGGTAGCGGTCGAGGTCGATGTGATCGAGGGTGAGGTCGAAGGCCAGGTTGGGTTTGGAGAACTCCGTCGCGGTCGCGGCAAAGCTCAGCTTCGAGTCGTCCAGGCGCAGCACGGCCCCGGAAAGCGCCACGGCCTTGGCGTCGGCCTTGACGTCGGCTT
>JBFYWS010000548.1:0-3285 GCA_041310935.1 Desulfobacteraceae bacterium
GTGTTTGCAGCACGACGACCCACCACCGTCCCCCAATCACAGCCAACGGTTGCAGTCGTGGACAACCTGGCGACACATGACGAGTCATCGGGCATTTCCGGGGCCGGCAAAGTCAATCCTGTGAGCCGGGCTCAACGGGAATGCCGAAACAGCGAGGGGGACTCACATGCAATCAAGCAAAGGCAGCTTCTTCGAGAGGCTGGCGCGGAAGTGCGCCCAGCGCCCCGGAATCGTAATCATCATCTGGATCATGCTCCTCGCCATCGGGGCGGCGCTGTTCGCCACTATCTTCACCAAGAACATGACCACCGTCACCGAGTTCACCACTGCCACCGATTCCAAGAAGGCGGACGATCTCTTCAAGGAACGTTTCCCCCAGGCTGCTTATAAGGTAGAGAACGCCGTCATCACCTCGGATACCTACACCGCCGACGATCCCGAGTTCTGGGCCTACGTCGACGGCCTGTATGCCAAACTGCAGCCCCTCAGGGATTCAGGCGTAGTCAAGGGCGTGCAGTATTACGACCAGGCGCTCCGCGAAGGACTGCCGCTGATGCCAGGCATGCTGCAACAGATGGTTGACGCCATGGAACTGTCGCTCGATGAAGAGTCAACAACCGCGCAACTGGCCCAAGCCGCTGCCAACCTGCAGGCCTCAGCCGCCCGCATTCGCGACGTGGCCAATGGCCTGACGGAAGACCTGACCGCCTCCGGCGCGACAGCCAGGGATGGCATGCTGGAAGCCGCCGACGGAGCGGAAGAGCTCGCCGGCAGCCTCCTGTTGGGCGATGCCCTCCAGAAGCTGCATGACGCCCTTGCGCCAATAGCCGCAGGAGCAACAGTAACCGAAGCCGTTCTCCGCGCCACCGTCGCCGACCTCCGGGCCACCGCCCCCACGCTTCGCACCGCAGCCGATGCCCTGGAGGCCACCGGGCCGGGATCCTCTGCCAGACCAGTGCTGATCTCCGGCCTGCGCGATACCGCCAATGGCCTGGAAGAAGTCTCCGGCCTCTACTGGCTCTGGGACGGCATCATCAAGACAAACAACGCTTTGAAGCCTGTGGCTAACGAGGAAACCGTTACCATCGAACAATGCCGGGCCACTGCCCAGATGCTTCGGGCCACCGCCCCGGAGCTCCGCGCTGCCGCCGCCGCTTTGGTAGCGACCGGGCCAGGCACCGTTGACCAGAGACCTACGCTTATCTCCGGGCTGCGCGACACCGCCAACGGCCTGGAAGAAGTCGCCGGCCTCTACTGGTTGAGGGACGGCATCACCAAGACATACAACTCGCTCAAGCCCATAGTTTATGGTCAGACCATTACCACCGAGACCTGCCGGACCACCGCCCAGATGCTCAACAGCACCGCCCCGGAACTCCGCACAGCCGCCAACCTCCTGGTAGCCACCGGGCCGGGCACCGTTGCAGAAAGGCCAACGCTCATCGATGGTCTTCGCCAGACTGCCGACGGCCTGGAAGAAGTCGGCGGACTCTATTGGTTGCACGACGGCCTCACCAAGTCATACAACGCCCTGAGACCCATGGCCTATGGCGACAATATTACGGATGAGATACGCGACACCACCACCACGCTGCTGTGGAACACCGCCCCGGAGATGCGGGCTGCCGCCAACGCCCTTGAGGCAGCCAGCCCGGGCACCTCTGCTAGGGCGGAGCTCATCTCCGGGATCCGGCAGAGTGCCGGCGGGTTGGAGGAACTGGCCGGGCTCTACGAGCTGAAAAGCTGCATACAGAAGGGGCTGGAATTCGCTTTGATGATGACACCCGCCCCGCTGCCGACCACAGAGCAGGTGAACGCGGGCGTCGACGAGATGTACGTTACGGTCGACAGACTGCGCGATGCGGTCTCCAGGCTGGAGGCCACCGGTCCGGGCACTTCCGCCCGGCCGGAGCTCATCGACGGGCTTAACCAGGCCGCCGACGAACTAGACGCATACATACCGCAGGCCGAACTCCTCCGCGGTCTGGCCAACATTCCCATCATTGGCCCGGGGCTCTTGTGGATCGCACTGGTGGCCGCACAGTCCACCATCGCGGAGCAGATAGCAACGGCTCAGGATGGCCTGGCGCAGATCCAACAGCAGTCCGCCGCCAACATCGGCCAAGTCGAGGATGGTCTGGCGCAGATCCGAACGCAGTGCGCCGACAACTTCGGCACGGTCGAGGCCGGCCTGAAACAGCTCACAACGCAATGCAGAGACAACCTGGCCGTGACCGCGGACGGCCTGACACAGCTCAAGACCCAGTGCTCCGAACAGATCATGACCGTGGGTGCGGGGGTGACGCAGATGCAGACCCAGTTCACGCAGCAATTGCCCAAGGCCATAGCCGGCGTGGAGCAGGCCAGGTCCGGCGCCGAGCAGGCCGCCGGCCTGGTTTCCCCGGATAGACGCACCGCCCTCTTCGCCATCAGCATGTCCGAGGACGCCGACGAGGCCGCCTCTCACATCACCGAGCTCCGCAAAGCCGTCCTCACCGGTAAGGGCATCGGGCTGGGGCCGGACTCCTTCATAGAAGGCTTCAGGGTCCGCATGGTCGGCAACTCCAACGTCAGCCGCGACATGTCGGACGTGGCCATGAGCGACCTCATGAAATCACTCGCCGTCGCCATCCCCATCGCCCTCATCGTCCTCATCCTGCTCTTCGGCACCCTGGCCGCCGCCATGCTCCCGCTGGTGCTCAGCATCATCTCCATCATCGTGGCCCTCGGCATCGCCGCGGTGGCCGGCATCTGGATGCCCTTGACCTTCGCCATCGAGAACATCGTCTTTATGCTCGGCCTGGCATTGGGCATCGACCACGCCCTCTTCCTCGCCTACCGCTACAGAGAGGAACGCCAGAAGGGCCGCAGCAAGGTCGATGCCGTCGCCAAGTCCGGCGCCACCGCCGGCCATGCCATGTTCTACGCCGGCCTCATAGTGGTCATCGCCCTCTTCGGCATCTTCATGATCCCCTGCAACATGCATAAGAGCCTGGCCCTCGGCGCCATCATCGTGGTGGCCGTCATCGCCGCAGCCAGCATTACCCTACTACCCGCTATCCTCAGCCTCATCGGCAAACGCTTCGACTTCGGCCGCCTGCCCTGGCAGAAGCGCATCACCGACATAGAACAACCCAGGACAGAGGAAGGCACCAGCTTCTGGCACTGGATCACCCGCCCCGCCATGAAGTTCACCGTCGCCAGCCTGGTTATTTGCGCCGCGATCATCATCGTCTGCATCACCCCCATGTTCCATATGAGGCTGGGCTACTCCTACGTCGATAC
>JBFYWS010000365.1:0-5790 GCA_041310935.1 Desulfobacteraceae bacterium
CGGCCGGCGCCGAGAAGGTGGTGGTGTCGGCCCCCTTCAAGATCAAGGACAAGGCGCGCTCCATGCCGGCCGATGCCGTCACCACCATCATGGGAGTGAACGGAAACGACTACAACCCGCGGGCGCACCGGATCGTCTCGGCGGCCTCGTGTACGACCACCTGCCTCGCGCACATGATGCGCCCGCTCATCAACGCCTTCGGAGCCAAGCGCATCCTGTCGGCGTCCATGGCCACCGTGCATGCCGCCACGAGTTCCCAGGAGGTGCTCGACCGGCTGCCGGAGGCCGGCAAGACCGACCTGCGCAAGAGCCGCAGCATCATGAACAACATCATCCTCACCTCCACCGGTGCGGCCAATGCGCTGCGCCTGGTCATTCCGGAGATGAAGGAGATCCCCTTCATCGCGGAGTCGGTGCGCATCCCCACCAGCGCGGGGTCGCTCATCATCCTCGTGATCAACCTGCAGGAGGAGCCCGCCGGCGGCCGCATCGACCGGACGGCCATCAACGCCATCTACCGCCAGGCGGCGGCCGAGAGCCCGGAAGGGTACCTGATCTACACGGATGAGCAGAACGTGTCGGCGGACATTATCGGTATCCCCCGGGCGGCCGCCATCATCGAAGGCCACGAAACCCACACCCGGACGGCGGAGGCCTGCGTCGACCTGGCGAAAGTGCCCGGCCTGGACGCAGGCCTGCTCGCGTCGATGAAGACCCAGGTGATCCGCATCCCCGTGACCCAGGCGGTGATCTACGGGTGGTACGACAACGAAAACGGCAGCTATGTCCACATGCTGGGGGACCGGACGGTCTCGATCGCGGAAACGCTCTAACAAAAAAACCGTGCACGACTGTGCACGGTTTTTTACATGATATAAGAACAGTTGAAAATTAAATCATCCCCGTCCCAAGCGGCGGGGATGATTTATTCGAGCGGCATGCGTCGCAGGCTGATTTCTAAAGATACGAACTCCTCTGCAGAGAGCGTCTCCGCGCGCCGGGTGGGGTCGATGCCGGCCCGGAGGAGTGCCTCGGCCGCCGCGGCGGGGGGAAGGTTAAGACCCGATGCGGACAGAGCGTTTTTCAGGGTCTTCCGGCGCTTGCCGAAGGCGGCCGCGATCAGGCGAAACAGGTGCGCCTCGTCGTGAGGTGGATACGGCCGGGGGGCCGTAAAGGAGATTTCGAGAACCTCCGAGTCCACTTTCGGCGGCGGGAAAAAGTTGTGGGCCTTCACGGCGGTCAGATGCCTCACCGAGGCGCAGTAGGTCAGCATGGCGGTGATCCGGCCGTAGTCCCGGCCTCCGGGGCCGGCCGACAGCCGCTGCGCCAGCTCCTTCTGGAACATGAGGACCGCACGGGAGATCTGCCGGCGCGACTCGATCAGCTTGATTACGATCTGGGAGGAGATATTGTAGGGCAGGTTGCCGAACACGGTCAGCGGCCGACCGGCCTTGCGGGCCAGTTCCGGGAGGTCCAGCGCGAGCGCGTCCGTTTCGATGATCGCGACATTCTGAATGCCGGCGGCGAGCAATTCGGCCCGCAGCAGCGGAACGAGGTTGCGATCCCGCTCGATCGCGGTGACGCCGCGGGCGGCGCGCGCCAGCGGGATGGTCAGGGCACCCAGCCCCGCCCCGATTTCCAGAACCACCTCCTCGGGCGACACGCCGGCCCGCGCGACGATCATTTCCGCAACCGAAGGCTGCGACAGGAAGTTCTGCCCCAGTTGCCGGTGCGGGCGTAGTCGGTGGGCGGTCAGCAATGTTCGGGGCGATGTCATGATGTCTTCACTTAACAGGGATCCGGCCGGCGATCAATTCTTCTTTCGCTTCCCTGCCAACGTCCATGCCCGCCGCGAGCACAACGCAGGATGGAGATGAGGTTCATTTTCACCCAACAAACTAGATATTGCATGTCGGGTATTGCTTGACTTTTTCTTGCCGATCATTTAGCGTGCCTTCCAATTTACTATAATTCACCGTCACCCTGACTGGAGGAGTAAACGTATGGCTAGAAAAAAAGGAAAGTCGATCAGCTTTGATGCCATGGTCAAGTTCTTTTTGCACACCTATGAGATCCCCACCACGCGGGACGTCGACAAACTGATGGCCCGCCTGGACCGCCTGGAAAGCCTGATTGCCGCCGGCCCGGCGGCCGCTCCGGCCGGCCGCAGCAGGGGCGCCCGCCGCGGTAAGGGGGTCCCGGCAGCCGAGGCCGTTCTGGAGACCATCAAGCGCTCCAAGCAGGGCTTGAAGTTTGCAGACATCCAGACGAAGACCGGTTTCGCCGACAAGAAGATCCGCAACATCATTTTCAGACTGAACAAGCTCGGCAAGATCAAGCGGCACAGCCGGGGCGTCTACATCGCCATTGGCTGATCGCAGCACTCGTTCGGCGGCGGGCGAACCGTGCTCGCCGCCGGGTGTGACGCGTACCCGAAATTTGCGGTCGGGACGCCGGGCGGCGAAAAGGCTGTTTCAACGCTCCTCCCCGGTTTCTCCGCAGGGCGGCCCCCCCAGTCTTCCCGCCCCGCGCGGCGCCCGCTGCTAACGCACTGTTGCCCCATTCACCCGTCACACCTGCGGCTGCGGCCGCAGGCCATCCGCATCCCAGGGGTCTTCCATGAATCATTTCTCTGACGCCAGCAACCCCGGCCTGAAGGCCGGCGACGGGGTCCACGGCTATCGCGTGCGGCGAGTCGAGCACGTGCCCGAAATCCACTCCGTCTGCTACGAGCTGGACCACCCCGCCACGGGCGCGAAGCACCTGCACGTCAGCCGGTCCGATTCGGAGAATGCCTTCGGCGTCATCTTCCGCACGGTGCCCCATGACTCCACCGGGGTGGCCCACATCCTCGAGCACACCGTGCTGTGCGGCTCCGAGCGATTCCCGGTGCGAGACCCCTTTTTCTCCATGCTCAAGCGCAGCCTGAGCACGTTCATGAATGCCTTCACGGCCTCCGACTGGACCATGTATCCGTTCTCCACCCAGAACCGCAAAGACTTCTACAACCTGCTCGACGTGTACCTGGATGCCGCGTTTTTCCCGCGCCTGGAGGAAGTCAGCTTCAAGCAGGAAGGCCACCGCCTGGAGATCGACGGGGACGACCCGGAGGCGTCGCCGCTGGTGTACAAGGGGGTGGTCTACAACGAGATGAAGGGGGCGATGTCTGCGCCGGATCAGGTCATGGTGCGCTCGCTGATGAAGGCGCTCTATCCGGACACAACATACGCCAACAATTCCGGCGGCGAGCCGGCCGCGATCCCCGCGCTGACCTACGCGCAGCTCAAGGAGTTCCACCGCCGGCACTACCACCCGAGCAACGCCTTTTTCTACACCTACGGCGACCTCCCCCTGAGCGGGCACCTGGAGATCATCGGGCGCAACGTCCTCGCCCGTTTTCACGCCATCGACCCGGCGACCGGAGTGCCGCCGCAGCCGCGCTGGGCCTCGCCGCGCACCGCCAGCTGCCCGTACCCGTTTGCCCGGGGGGAGGATGCGACCCAAAAGCACCAAGTGAGCCTCGCCTGGCTCACGACGGACATCCGCGACACCCGCGAGGTTCTGGCACTGTCGCTGCTCGAGCAGATCCTGCTGGGCAACTCTGCTTCCCCCCTGCGCAAGGCCTTGATCGATTCGGGCCTCGGGACCGCCCTCAGCGACGGCAGCGGCTACGACGCGGAAAACCGCGACACGCTGTTCGCCGCCGGCCTGAAGGACGTGGCGCTGGCCTCCGCCGAGCGGGTCGAGGCCATCATGGTCGACGTGCTCACGGGCTTGGCCGACCGCGGTGTGGATCCGGAGCTGGTCGAGTCGGCCATCCACCAGCTCGAGTTCCATCGCCGGGAGATCACCAATAGTCCCTATCCATACGGGATCAAGCTGCTGCTGAGCCTGACCGGAACATGGATCCACGACGGCGACCCGCTGCGGGTGCTGAAGTTCGACGCCGACCTGGCCGACATCCGCCGGCAGGTCGAGCAGGGGGGCTTCTTCGAGCGGCAGCTGCGGCGCTATCTGCTCGAAAACCCCCACCGGGTGCGGTTGACGCTCTTGCCCGATCCGGAGATGGCTGAGCGGGAGGAGGCGCGGGTGCGGCAGGAGCTGCAGCGCACGCGGCAGGGCTTGACGCCGGCCGATCTGGCAACGCTGAGACGGGACGCCGATGTGCTGAGACGGCTGCAGGAGTCCGCGGAGAACGTCACCTGTCTGCCGACCCTGGAGCGGCAGGACATTCCGCCGGATGTGCCGGTCGTTGCCGCCCACGCGGCGGAAGCGGGCGGCCGGGTGGTGACCTACGACCAGGCGACATCCGGCATCGTCTACATCGCCGCGGCCGCCGGAAGCGGCAATCTGCCGCCGGAGCTGAGCAGCCTGGCGCCCTTCTTTTGCCACGCCTTTTCACGGATTGGGACAGCGCTGCGGGATTACAGCGAGATGGCGCGGCGCATCGACGCGGTCACGGGCGGGGTCGGGCTCGCCATCCAACCCCGCACCGGCTTCGATGGAGCGGGCGACTGCATTCCCTTCGTTGCCCTGAACGCGAAGAGTCTGCGGCGCAACCTGGACGCGATGGCGGACATCCTGGCGGAGCTTTTGGGGCGCTACGACTTTTCCGATCGGGGACGACTGAAGAACCTGTTGCTCGAATACCGGTCCGGCCTGGAGTCCGCGGTGGTCCACAACGGCCACCGGCTGGCCATGTCGCTCGCTGCGCGGCATTTTTCGGCCGCCAGCGCCCTGAGCGAAGCCTGGAGCGGGGTTCACCAACTGCTGGCGGTAAAACGCCTGACCGAGGAGCTCTCCGAAAGGCGCCTGACCGATGTGGCGGACCGACTCGACGAGATCGGCAAACGGGTGTTCAGCCGCGCCAATTTCCGGATGGCCGTCATCGGCGAGACGGCCGCCCTATCCACCGCCCGGGCCCGCGTCGCGGACCTCACGGCGGCACTCTCCGATGCTGCCGGCGCCGGCTTCACGCACCCGGCCGCATCGGGGGCCGTTACCAGAATCCGGGAGGGGTGGAGCACGTCCACGGCGGTCAACTTCGTCGCCGCCGCATTTCCCGCCGTGCGCCTGGAGCACGCGGATTCGCCGGCCCTGGCGGTGATTGCCAAGATGCTGCGCTCGCTTTACCTGCATCGCGAAATCCGCGAAAAGGGCGGGGCCTACGGCGGCTTTGCGGTGTACAACTCCGAAGACGGGGTCTTCAGCCTCGCCTCCTACCGCGACCCCCGCATCGCCGCAACGCTCGACGTGTTTGAAGGGGCGGGCGACTTCATCGGCTCGGGAAAGTTCGATGAGACGGATGTGAAGGAGGCCGTCCTGCAGGTCTGCGCGGAAATCGACAAGCCCGACCCCCCGGGCCCGGCCGCACGCAAGGCCTTCTACCGTGAGATCATCGGTCTGTCGGATGAGCTGCGCCGCCGCTTCAAGCGGCGACTGATCGGTCTCACCCGCGGCGAGGTGCTCCAGGTGGCTGACCGCACCTTCGGCACGGGTCTGGCGGATTGCTCGGTGGCGGTGGTCGGCAGCGAAGAGTCGCTCCGGGAAGCCAACACCCAGCTGGCAGAGCCGCTGGAGATGCACAGAATCTGATGGCCGGTGCTCGATACTGGATACTGGATGCTTGATACCCTATCTTTATCCAGCATCGAGTATCAAGCATCCAGCATCCATATTCACTTCACCATATTCTTCAGCTGCTTCAGGGTCTCGTCGGGCATCTTGAAGGAGTGCTCGGCCGCCGGGAACTTCACTTCCAGCACCTCCTGCTTGTAGGCCTTCAGGGCG
>JBFYWS010000370.1:0-2766 GCA_041310935.1 Desulfobacteraceae bacterium
AGTCCGGGGACAACCTGCTGCAGATGCTGATCCGCACCTGCAACGGCCGGCTCACGGCCCAGGAAGCGCTCGGCCACGAGGAGTTCGTGCTGACCAAGCTGTACGAGAGTGCGTGATTAAAACCTACCGGGGGAGGGCTTCACCGCCCTCTCCCGGCGGCATTGAGTCGATCGCTTTTCCACAACAACGGTCCACGGCAGGTGATCTACCGGAGCCTGCCCACCCGGCTCCGCACCTTCGGGACTCATTACAAGGAGAAACCGCCATGCAATACGGATTCATCGGCGTCGGCCAGATGGGCGGCGGGCTTGCCCGCAATCTGATTCGCGCCAAGAAAAACGTGTGGGTGTTCGATCTCAACCCCGAGGCGGTGAAGACCACTCTCGCCGCCGGCACCACCGGCCGGGCCGCTGCTAAAATAGAGGAACTGGCTGGCGCCGACGTGGTGTTCACCAGCCTGCCGCTGCCCCAGCACCTGGAGGCGGTCATGCTGGGCGACAAGGGCCTTCTCGCCAAGATGCGAAAAGGCGCCACTTACATCGACGTCAGCACGATCGACCCCGGCACGGCCCGCACCCTTTCCAACGCGGCCGAAGCCAAGGGGATCGACTTCCTGGAGTGCCCCCTCGGCAAGACCCCGGCGCATGCCGAAAAAGCCGAAGAACCCATCTTCGCCGGCGGCAAGAAAGCCGTCTACGAGAAGATGCTGGAGACCCTCACAATCATCGGCAAGCCCGTCTACTACCTCGGAGAGGTCGAAGCCGCCTGCGCGCTGAAGCTGATCAGCAATCTCATCGGCATGACGAACCTGGCGGTGTTGACGGAGGGTATCCGCATCGGCGAGAAGGCCGGCATCGAGCCGAAATTCCTGCTGGAGCTGCTCAACGACACCGGCGCGAAAAGCTTCCAGATGGACGTGCGCGGGCCGTGGATCGCCGGCGGGGATTTCAAGAGCCGCTTCGGGCTTGACCTGGCGTTGAAGGACGTCCGCCTGGGCTGTGAAATGGCCAAGGCCTGGGGCAACGACGCCAAGACGATGCAGGTGGCCCTGGACTACTTGAAAGCCGGCAGCAGCGCCGGGTATGGCAAAGAGGACTGCAACGCGATGTACAAAGTCATCAAGTAATTACTCCTCGGGGAGCCGGACCCGCCGCAGATGGTTGCGCACCGGTTGAGGGATTCGGCTCCCTGAGGACGGATCCTGTCCGACACAGAGAACCGCTTGTGCGGGCACGGGAAATCCGGTACGATCACGAAGCACTACGATGGGAGGAACGGGAACATGCCTTTCGGCTACAATGGAAAAATACTTCATGTCGATCTGACCCAACAGAAATGGCACGTCGAAGAGCCCGGTGAGAAGTGGTTCCGCACCTACATGGGTGGGTCCAACTTCATCTCCTATTACCTGTTGCAGAACCTCAAGCCCGGAACCGAGGCGCTGTCACCGGAGAACATCCTGGTCTTCGCGTGCAGCGTGGTCACCGGCGCGCCGCTCTCCGGCTTCAACCGCTACACCATCGGGGCGAAGTCCCCCCTCACGGGCGGATTCGCCGAGACCGAGGCCGGCGGCTACTGGGCCCCTGAGCTCAAGTTCGCCGGTTTCGACGCCGTCATCGTGCGCGGGCGCGCCGCCAAGCCGGTCTTCCTGTGGATCAGGGACGGGGCGGTCGAGATCAGGGACGCGGCGGGCCTCTGGGGGCTCGACAACTGGCAGACCCTCGAGCGCCTGGAAACCGAACTGGAGGACAAGCGCATCCGTGTGGTCTCGATCGGACCGGCCGGCGAGCGCCTGGTGCGCTACGCCTGCGTGCAGAACGACCTCGAGCACTACAACGGCCGGACCGGCATGGGCGCCGTCATGGGCTCCAAGAACCTCAAGGCCATCGCGGTGCGCGGCACCCAAAAACTGCAGATGGCGGACCCCGAGAAGGTCAAGGAGATCGGGCGCTGGCACAACGAACGCATCAAGACCCACCCGCCGAACGTCGGGCTCACGAAATTCGGCACCACCGGCCTGGTCAAGGGCATCAACGACGGCGGGTTTCTGCCGACCCGCAACTTCAAGGAGGGCGTTTTCGAGGGGGCGGACAAGCTCTCGGCGCCGGCCTACCACGAAACCATCTTCCACTCGAACAGCACCTGCTGGGCCTGCGCCGTGCGGTGCAAGCGCCGCGTGGAGCTCGCGCACGAGAAGTACCCGCTCGACAAGCGTTTCGGGGGCGCCGAGTACGAGTCCCTGGCCGCGCTCGGTTCCATGCTGGCCATCGACAACCTGCCGGCAGTGGCCCATGGCAACCAGATCTGCAACCTCCAGGGGCTGGATGTCGTCTCCACGGGGGCCGTCATCGCCTTTGCCATGGAGTGCTTCGAAAACGGCATATTGACCGAGGCGGACACCGGCGGCCGCACCCTACGGTACGGCGATGCCGATGCGATGATCTGGCTGATCGAGCAGATCGCACGCCGCAGCGGGTTGGGCAATGTGCTGGCCGAGGGTGTCAAACGCGCCTCCGAGAAAATCGGCCGCGGTAGTGAGAAGTTCGCCTTCCACATCAAGGGCCAGGAGCTGGCCTTCCACGACGGCCGAGGCAAGACCGGCATGGCGATGGGCTTTGCCCTCTCGCCCACCGGTGCGGAACTGGGCCTCTACTGGCTGCTGGAAAACTAATTGGAAATGGACATTGAGATCAGGCTTTTCGAGAGTCTGAAAAAGCACCAGCCTGAAGGCGCAAAGGTGAGACTATCGGAGGGTTCGCGGGTTAC
>JBFYWS010000454.1:0-4177 GCA_041310935.1 Desulfobacteraceae bacterium
GCTCAACGCTCGACCAGTTGCTGCCGATGGCGCGTAAATCGCGCTACTGGGACCTCTTCACCGATGCCTACCAGGAGGTCGCCGCGGATGCCGCCGAGGATTTCATGCGGCTCTTCGGCGACGCCTTCGCGGCGGCATATCGGGAGCAAATAAAACGGTTAGCCGAAGCGAGGGGCCCGGTGTCGGCTGGCGGTCGGGCAAGTACATGAGGAGCATTTTGATATGAAAAACAGTCATATGTCCTGGTTTGGAGGCTGTGGCAGCCGCTTGTTCCTGACCCTGCTCCTGGCCGCCGCCGTGGTGCTGCAGGCGGCCTGCGCCGGGAAGCCGGAAAAACCGCCGCTCAAACTGATTCTCGAGATAGCGGCAAGCGGGGATCTGAATCCTGGCCCGGGCGGTCAGCCTTTGCCCGTTGTCCTGCGCCTTTATCAACTCAAGCAGCAAGGGACCTTCATGGGCGCGGATTTCTACAGCCTGTTCGACAAGGAGTCGTCCGTCCTCGGACCTGATCTGGTTTCGC
This sequence comes from Desulfobacteraceae bacterium, assembly GCA_041310935.1. Taxonomy (GTDB): domain Bacteria; phylum Desulfobacterota; class Desulfobacteria; order Desulfobacterales; family SpSt-501; genus SpSt-501. Next base: position 521 of record JBFYWS010000454.1, read on the forward strand.
GAGAGGAGATCACACTGCGGCCGAGTCAGGTACTGCAAATCCAGCGAACGCTGGATCCGGCGGTGACCGCCGTTGGCGTCCTGGCGGCTTACCAGGCAATCGACCGAAGCCGCTGGCGGGCCGTGATCGGGCTCAGGCCTGGCGTTGACAACACCCTTCGGATCATCGTTGCCGCCGAGGCCGTCTCGGCCGAAGCCAAGTAGGAGCAGATTCCCGTGTGGGACAACAAGATCCTCTGGGCCGAGGGACTGTTTCTTCAGCCCCACCATTTTCAGCAGCACGACCGCTATCTGGAGCATCTCGTCGGCGCCAAGACCGGCCTCGGCCTGGTGGCACCCTGGGGTCTGCGCCGACTTCGGGTCGACGCGGAACTCCTTGGGATAGGCCGTTTCGCCCTCAGCGATGCAGCCGGGATCCTGCCGGACGGAACCCCCTTCGACGCCCCCACGAGTGATCCACTCCCGCAGCCGCTGCAGCTCGACGACTCGGCTGCCGGTCAGATCGTCTATCTCGCCTTGCCGTTGAGACGGCCGGGCGCGGTCGAGAGTGGCGGCGCCGAGCGCGCCGAGACCGGTCTGCGTTATCGGGTCGGCGAGATCAGTGTGCGCGACAGCGTCGCGGGCTCGGACACCGAGGCGCTTCTGGAGATCGGACGGCTTGATCTCCGCCTGCGCCTCGATCGCGAGGCCCGTGATGGTTTTGCCTGTTGCGGTGTCGCTAAGGTGCTGGAATGTCGGCCCGATCGGGAGGTGGTGCTCGATCCTGATTATATTCCCCCTTGCGTCGACTATCAGGTCGGTCGCCGGTTGGCCGATTTCCTAGAGGAACTCAGAGGACTGCTCCATCGTCAGGCTGAGTCGCGGGCCGTGCGCGTGCGCGGCGTCGGGCGCGGCGGAGTCTCGGACTGGGCCGATTTCCTGCTGCTTCAGATCATGAATCGCGCCGAGCCGGTGATGATCCATCTGACTCAGGTCCAGGGGCTGCACCCCGAGTCGATTTATCGGTATCTGCTCGGACTGGCCGGTGAATTGGCAACCTTCGCCAGCGCGACCAAGCGTCCGAGCGAGTTTCCCCCCTATCGCCACGACGATCTGGACGCCTGCTTTACCCCCTTGATAGAGCGTTTGCGCGAGTATCTGGGTCGCGAGTACGTGGAGCGCGCCATCGCCATTCCGATCCAGGAACGCCAGTTTGGCTTTCGGATCGCCTTGGTGGCCGATCGATCGCTTCTGGCGGGCGCGCGCTTCGTGCTCGCCGCGCAGGCGAGTCTCGATTCGCAGACCTTGCGTAACCGCTTTCCGGCTCAATGCAAGGTCGGCCCGGTCGAGCGCATCCAGGAACTGGTGAAGTTGGCACTGCCCGGGATCGCGCTCAAGCCAATGCCGACCCCGCCCCTGGAGATTCCCTATCACGCTGGATTCGACTATTTTGAACTCGATCGCGGCAGTGAATTCTGGAAACATTTGGCTGGCGGGGGTGGATTCGGCATGCATATCGGCGGCGAGTTTCCAGCTTTGGAGCTTGAGCTCTGGGCGATCCGCGAGTAAACCGTGAACAACGACGATCCCTTCAATATTCCCGTTGATGCCGGGGCGACTGTGATCCGCCCGATCCCGGGTGGCCGGCGCCCGCCCGGGGCGGTCCCTCGTCCGGAACCGCCGGTCGCCCCGGTCCAGACGGCCCGGGCCTCGCCGACTTGGTCCGGGGTTGCTCATGTCACCCCCATGGTCAATCCGCTGGTGGGTTGCGCCGCCGGGTTGTTGACCCTGGCTGCGGAGCTGCGCCGGACGCTGGCCCATCCTGATCCCGCCGGTTTGCGCGAGGGGCTGGTGCGGCAGATACGCGATTTCGAGACCTGCGCCCGCGCCAAGGGCTTGGTGGATTCAGTGGTGTTGCCGGCGCGCTACGTCCTCTGCGCATTGATCGACGAATCCGTCCTGGACACACCTTGGGGGGGCCAGAGTGTCTGGAGTCATCAAGGGCTCTTGATCAGCTTCCACAACGAAACCTGGGGTGGGGAGAAATTTTTTACCGCACTCGATCGTTTGCTGGCCTATCCCAGTGGCAATCTAAATCTCCTGGAGCTGATGTACCTGTGCCTGGCGCTGGGCTTCGAAGGGCGCTATCGGACACACCCCGACGGGCAAGCTCAGCTTGCACGGGTCCGTGAGCAGATCTTTCAGACAATTCGCGGTCAGCGTGGTGATCCCGAGCCTGAATTGTCGTTGAATTGGCGGGGTGTCGCGCCGCGACGTGACCCGCTGATCCATCAACTGCCATTGTGGGTGTTCTCGGCGGTCGCGGGGCTATTCCTCATGGGTCTCTTTGCCTTATACAACTTTTCTCTCAATCGCTATTCGGATCCGGTCTATCTGGCCTTGAGCCAGCTCGATAAAGGCCTCGGTGTGGTCGTCGATCGCCCTCGTTTGCCTTTCGTCGAGCAGCTGCCGACCCCAGTAGACTCGCCGCCTCCGCTGACGCTGCGCCTCCTGCTCGCCGACGAGATCGCCGCCGGGCGTCTGGAGGTCGTCGACCGGCCCGAAGGCCAGACCGTGATAATCCGGGGCGACGCTCTCTTCGCCTCCGCGAGTAGTAAGATCGAGCCGGCCATCGAGCCGCTGGTGCGGCGTATCGGTGAGGCCCTGGCGCGGTTGCCGGGCGCGATCCTGGTGACCGGTCATTCCGATAGCTTCCCCATCAAGACATTGCGCTTCCCTTCCAATTGGCACCTCTCGCAAGAGCGGGCCGAGCGGGTTACCGAGGCCCTGATCGAGGTGGTCGGTGATTCTTCGCGCTTCACGGCGGAGGGTCGGGCCGACACCGAGCCCCGGGTCCCGGAAAATCCGCGGGATTCTCGCAACCGTCGGGTCGAGATCACCCTGTTGGCTCCCATCGCGCGCCCATCGCCCGCGGCAATCGCGGGTGTAATGCTATGAAGTCCTTGTTGAGGTTTTTGGGCGCGCGCTGGTTTCTCACCCTGCTCGGGACGATCGCGCTCGCCCTGCTGGTCTGGATCCTGGGGCCATTGGTTGGTTTCGCGGGCTTTGAGCCTTTGGCTACGCCGATCAGTCGCGGGATCGCCATCGGGGCCTTGTTCGGCCTCTGGGGGATGGTTCAATTCATCACGGTAGTGCGCTCACGCTTGCGTAACCGCCAGTTGATGGACCAACTCGCGGCGAGTCCGGCCCCTGCGCCGGACCCGGCCAAGGCGGCCAGTGAGGAGGAACTGCAGGCCCTGCGCGAGCGTTTTGACGCGGCGCTCACCGCCTTGAAGGGATCCGAGATCCGTCGCCGGCTGGGTGGGCGCTGGGTCTACCAGTTGCCCTGGTATCTTTTGATTGGTCCGCCAGGCTGCGGTAAGACGACCGCGCTCATCAACTCGGGTTTGCGCTTTCCCCTCGCCGAGCGGCTGGGTCAGGATGCCATCCAAGGGGTCGGCGGCACACGGAACTGTGATTGGTGGTTCACCGACGAAGCGGTGCTGATCGACACCGCCGGGCGCTACACCACCCAGGACAGCTACGAGCAGGTCGATAGCGCCGCCTGGCAAGGCTTTCTCGCCCTGCTGAAAAAACACCGTCCGCGCCGTCCCATCAACGGTGTCCTGGTTGCGGTGAGTCTGGCCGACCTGATGCAGCAGGGCCAGACTGAGCGCGC
>JBFYWS010000117.1:0-13657 GCA_041310935.1 Desulfobacteraceae bacterium
CCATTTGCCATCTTCGAATGCATATGCCGGAAGAAAAAGGCGTTAGGGGGCGATCCCTGTCAGGTTACAAACCGAAAGGAAACCTGTTTTGCTACTGGCAGCATGGCACACGCTGCCCTGCGACATGGTATCGGACGAGAAATTACGCGGGAGGAGTCCCTGTCGATCCTTGCCGAAAATCAAAAACAGGGGTTGGTTCTGCAACCATCCAATACGGAAAAGGCCGAGTTTATTTGTTCGTGTTGCGGATGCTGCTGCGGAATGCTCGGTATGCATAAAAGTTTGCCTAAACCCGTTGATTTTTGGGCTTCAAATTATTATGCGGCAGCAGACTCGGATGCGTGCAATGGATGTGGCAATTGTGAAAAGCGTTGCCAAGTAGGGGCGGTAAGGGTGTCCGGAAAGAAGCAGAAAGCGTCGGTGGACGTGAACCGTTGCATCGGATGCGGTTTATGTATTTCCACCTGCCCCGAAAAAGCCATATCCCTGAAAAAAAAGCCTAAAGAAGTAAGACCACCGCAAACACGGGAAGACCTGTATGACATTATCATGTCCCATAAGAAAGGGCGGTTTGGTAAACTAAAAGTAACCGGAAAATTAGTGATCGACGCGATCCGAACAGGCCAACCTAATTTGCTCAGATAAAAAATTATGGATTTTGCGAACCACCGTGCTCATCCATCTTCGCATCCAACCTAAGGCCCCAGATTCTCTCACCCTCTTCAGTTTTGAGAGAAAAGGCAATCGACTGATAGATATATTAAGTGTCCCGAAATAGTACCGTCATGCCGGACTCGATCAGGCATCCAGAAAGCCGCTGGATTCCGGCTTCCGCCGGAATGACAACGTCAGGACTATTATGAGACGATTAATAATTCATTTTTCTTCCTTACGGCTCAGCGACCTGAAAGGAAGTCAAGCGCCGCCGTCACCCCGCCCTTTGTATGAGGGATGCCTGCAAGGGAAAGCCCCATCTCGAACCCGCACAGAGTTCCGGCAAGCATTAAATCATTGAATTCGCCCAGATGTCCGATGCGAAAGACCTTGCCTTTCAGCATCCCCAATTCGGTTCCACGGGACATGTCAAACTTTTCCAGAACCACTTTCCGGAGCGCATCCGCATCATGGCCCTCCGGCATCACCACGGTGGTCAACGCGAGGCTGTATTCGTCTCTGAAGAAAATGACGTCCGCTTTTGTAGCCCATGCAGCACCTCCAAGACGAATTCAAATTTCCCTCCTGGCGGCTGCCGGCGCGGGGGTTAAGGCGCGCTTGCGCCACGCGTACACCCGCAGGGGGGGGTACGTTGCGAAGCTCCAGCTGGACCTGCGGATCGCCCATCAGCAGAGGTGCCAGAAAGGTGACCCGCTTCATCAGGCCCGGATGGTGCAGAAAACCGCGAAAGAAGGTCAGATGGCCGTTTCCGCATGTTTTGCGTTGCGGAACCATGGCGTTACGGAACCACATTCCCAAAGTGAGCCAGGGCTTTGTTTTGCTTGAAATCATGCGAGTTTTCCGGTGCGGGTCGTGCCCGGGGGTACTTGAGGTAGGGCACGATCACATCGTTCTTGCTTCCGCCGATGCCGTCGTAGGTGACCGAGACCATCGGGACTCCAGTGACCTGCTCGATGCGGTGCGCCATGGCCTCGGTGACCAGCGCGGGGCAGCAAAAAGCGGGGCTGGCCTGCACGAGCAGGGCCAGGTCCGGATGGTACTTGAGGCTGTAGTGGATCTTCAGCAGGTTGTCCATCGACTCGCCGGTGTGCTCGAGGCGGAGGCCGAAGGTGTCCAGGATATGGTCAGGAGGTTCGTCGTAGACGGGGTCGGGCTCATTCAGGAGGTGCTCCAGGGGCCGGCGGTATCTCTTCTCCAGTCGGGTGACGGCCGCGAAAAGCGCGCCGGTGGTCAGGGCGTCCATGTAATCGCCTTCGATGAACCACTTGCGCATGTACGGCCAGGCGAGCATCTTGGCGTAGGAGCTGTAAGGGAAGGTCACGACTTCACCGCCGTGGCGCTCAATGAAGTGAATCAGACCCTGGTTGAGAATGTCGTTGTCGCGGGAATACAGGTCTCCGAAAATGGCGACCTTCGGCCGTGAACCGCGACGGTTTCCACTGCCGTCGCCATCGGTCGGCACCGCAGCGAGCAGGTCGGCAAGCTTCCGGACGGCCTCCTGCTTGGGGATCTCTCCCAGGAAGGCGGACTCCAGCAGCTGCGTCCCTGCTTCGATCGCCGCGTCGGTGGCGCCTTGGACCGTTTCCCAGGGTCTGATCTTGCACCCGATCTTCCGGACAAGGCCTCCCAGCATATAGGCCAGGTAGGTGTTGACCGGCAGACGCGCGGATATTTCGGCAAAGGATAACGAACCCAGGTAGACGCGCGCTTTTTCAAAACCGCCGCCGTGCTCCGCCAGGAGGTTCTGGGCGAAATGGGGATACATCCTCAGGTTGCAGGCGATGGAACCGGGGGTCATCCAGAGCAGGCAGCGCGACGGGTCGAGGCCGTGCGCCGAGACGTAATCGATGAAATTTTGGGCCACGATGTTCACCGGGATGCATTGGCCGCTGTTGTGCCGCAGGCTGCGGCGGATGGCCTCCGGTGTGTCGCTCAGCAGGCGGGCGTCGATCTCCTCCCGTTTCAGGTTGGCCGCGACCAGGCGCAGCGACAGGTGGTCCCAGTCTGGCAAAAGGAGGGTCTTGCCGTCGATGGTCGATGACGATCGGGGGAACAGATTCGTGGAATATGCCGGCTGCGGGCGCAGGCCGGAAGCGAAGTGGTTTCGAAACGACCTCACCGCCGCTTCGATGCGGGTTTCGTAGCCGACGCTCGAGCCGTGTTCGTCCAGTTGCAGGATCAGGTATGGCTTGCGGTGGGCGTCCATGATGGACTTGAAAAACTCGATCACGAAGGAGTCCGGCGCGCACCGGAACGCCGTGACCAGGACCGGGTAGGCCCCGTCGTTTCCGGCCGCGGTTTCCGCGGCGCGCAGAATCGCGGCGGCGTAGTGCCAGTGGATTTCCTTGAACAGCGGCTTGAGGGCTTCGGCCACGGGGTGGTCGTCGGGCAGCATGTCCTGGAAAAATGCCTTTACCCCCAGGGCGCCGAAAATGTCCGGTATGCCCTTGTTCATCCGCCGGGAAAGCACGGTGTAGGGTCGTCCCAGCAACACCGCGTGGATGTCACGCACGCCGGCGGTTTCTTGCTGGTAGCGCTGCTTGAGCCGCTGCAGGGCGGCGGCCTTGAACCCGCAGGCGCGGTCAAAGGCCCGGTACACGTCGGCAAACCCGATGCGGGTGAGCCCGATCGACTGAAGCATCCGGTGGAGTTGCAGCTGCGTGTGCAGTGACCCGTAGAGGTAGTGGGCCAAGGGTGTGAGTACGCGGGCTGTGGTTGCGCAGGCATGCGCCGACAGGGCCGGCGCATACTGGGTGTAGTAGCAATACTGCCGCCGATGGCCATTCCCCTCCGCGCGTCGTTCCAGGTAGAATGGCAGGAAGACATGGTCGGCCCGTGACAGGAGAAAATCAACTTCAGCGTGCAGGGCGCTCATCGGCGCGCAAAACTCGGCTGCGGCGGCGGTTTTGGTGGAGGAAGTGGACTCGCGCAGCTGTTCGCTGGTGATGGTGGGGACCGAAAGCGCACCAAAGAAAACCTGCCAGAACTCCAGGTCGTCGGCCAGGTGCAGTGCCGCCGGCAGCCCCAGCGTAGGCCCCTCAGCGTCCGGCCGGGGCGCAGGGACCGCAAACGCGTGTTTGCGTTCCCTGAGCAGACTGAAACCGGACCGGTTGCGGTCCACCCGCGATGCGTCATCGTAGTCCCGGCCGCACAAAAACCCGCTGGCCATCCGCTCGCCGTCGACATCGGCCACTGTTATCTTGCAGTGATTGGCGCACAGCGCGCAGATCTCCACCTGGGTGGGGATCTCCGTGCGGCACAGCTCGAGGCCCCTGAAGTGCGTGGTGCGGCTTCCCGTGTCGGCTTGCACCAGTGCCGCTCCGATCGCACCGGCCAGGTGGCAGAAACGCGAAACGTGGATGGGTCTGCCGAGGCGCTGTTCGAAAGCGGCCACCAGCGCCTGGTTCTTGGCGGTGGCCCCCTGGAAACAGATGACGCTGCCCATGTGCTTTTCGGCGGCCACCTTGCTGAGGTAGTTCTCCGCGATGCTGTGCAACACGGTTGCCAGGATCTCCTTGGTCGAATAGCCCTCGAAAAGAAGGTGGTTGATGTCCCTTTCCATGAAGACGGTGCAGCGGTCGCTCGCCATGGGGGATGGGGAGTTCAGGGCACGGCCGGCGTATTCGTCCAGCGGGCAGCCGAGTTTCTGGGCCTGCTCCTCTATAAAACTCCCCGTGCCGGCCGCACAGACCGTGTTCATGACGCAAAAATTCACGTGCCCGTCTTTCAGGGTGGTGAACTTCGAATCCTGGCCGCCGATTTCGATGATGGTGTCCACATCGGGCTTGAGTTCGCAGGCCGCCCGGGCATGGGCCGTGATCTCGTCCAGCACCAGGTCCGCGCCGACGACCCGGCCGGCCAGTTTGCGGCCGGCTCCGGTGACGGCCGCTCCGGATATCGTCAAGGGCGCCGATCGGTGTCCGGCGGCGTCTGCGACGGCTGCCAGCAGGTCCTGGACGGCGCCGATGGGGTTGCCGGCGGTGCGGGTGTAGAACCCGGCCGCGACAGCGCCGGTCGACGTCACCAGAGCCGCCTTGGTGCTGGTGGAGCCCACGTCGATCCCGAGCAGGATCTCCCCGGCGCCCTTGTCGCCCCAGCCCGCAAAGAGTTCGACTTCCACCGGGTTTCCCCGATCCGATTCAGCGCGTGTGAAAAGATACGCCTCGGCAGAACTGAAATCCGGATAACTCGAGCGTTTCAGTTCAAGGGGTGCAAAGGCGTAGACTTTCCGACGGGGATCGGGTCGAACGATTGCATCCGGGGATCGAAACGTTGCCCCCGTGTCGGTGGTGGCCTCCTCCAGCAGGCAGAGCGCGGCGCCGGCGGCGCCGGAGGGTCCCTTTTCGCAGATCAGCTCCGTACCCAGCATCCGTTCGAGGTGGGCGACCACCGCCCGGTTGCGGGAAACGCCGCCGCTGAAAACGATGGGCGCGCGAACCGGTTCCCCGCGGACGAGAGCATCGACGATGTGCCGGGCGACACCCTGGCACAAGCCATCGCATATCTGGGCCAGCGAAAAGCCTTCCTGCTGGGCGTGAGCCAGGTCGGTCTTGGCGAAGACGGCACAGCGGGTGGCAATTTTCGGAGGGGGCCCGGTGCTCCGGAGGGCGAGTGCGGAGAACTCCCCTGAGCCGGAGAGATTCAGGCGCCGGGCCTGCTGATCGAGGAAGCCGCCGGTGCCGGCTGCGCAGGTGGTGTTGGTCTGATAACGGGAGTAGTGCCCGGCGGCGTCGAATTGAACGAGGCCGAAGCGCTCGGCGCCGACGTGCAGGATGGAGCCGACGTCAGTGTGGTATTCGCGGCAGCCCGTGATCAGGGACACCAGGCTGTCGTAGCGCCCGTGTGCGCGGATGGCGTCAGGGGCGGTGCCCGTAACAGCCACCCGCACCCCGCCGCTCAGATCGAGCTTTGCCAGGAGGCCCTTCAGCGTCCCGGTCGCATCCCCGTGGTGGAAGGCATAGGCGCTATCGATCCACTGCCGGTCCTGACCGATCACCGCCAGGGAGACCGCCACCGATCCGACGTCGATGCCGACGATCAGGGGGTGCATGGCTATTCGCACCTAAAGCGTCAGTTGGAGTCTTTAAAGCAGTTGTACACCTGCGCTGCGGCAGGAGTCAACGGCTCCTGCCGCAGCGCGGCCCTGGTGTGCCGCGCCTAAAGACCGAGGGCCCTTTCTTCTTCCGTGATGCACTCCTCGATCACCTTGAGCGCAAAATCGATCTCGTCTTTCTGGATGGTCAGGGGGGGCGCGAATTCCAAGGCCAGGCCCATGGTCTTGGTGATGACCCCTTTTTGCTTGGCCCGCACCAGCAGGTTCATCAGGCTGGCGGTGGGATAGGGGGTGCGCTTTTTTTTGTCGATGGCAAAATCGATCGCCAGCCAGAGGCCGGTGCCCCGGACCTCTCCGACGGATGGATGGTCCTGAAGGTTTTGCAACCCGTCCAGGAAATAGTCCCCCATGGCCGCGCTGTTTTCCACCAGGCGGTCCCGCTTGAGGATCTCGATGTTTTGCACCCCGACGGCGCAGGGAACCGGGTGGTTCCCGTAGGTGTGCAAATGGTTGAAGACCTCGATGGGCTCCATCACGTTATCGGTGCACCCCACGGCTCCCAAAGGCACATAGCCGCTGGTGAGCCCCTTGGCCATGGTGATCATGTCCGGTTTGACGTCGAAGTGCTCCGTCGCGAACATCTTCCCGGTGCGGCCGAACCCGCAGATGACCTCGTCGATGATGAGCAGAATACCGTAGCGGTCGCAGATGTCCCGAATGATGGGCCAGTATTCGGCGGGCGGCTTCAAGGCGCCGTAGGCCTGTTGAATGGGCTCTCCGATAAACGCCGAGAACTGCTCCGGCCCTTCAAACTCGATCATGCGGGTCAGCTCGCGGGCGCACACCATGTCGCAGTTCTGCGGGGTGAGATGGTGGGGGCACCGGTAGCAGTAGGGGGATTCGATAAAGGCGGCGCCGGGGGCGAGCGGCTCCATCACCTGGCGCATGGGCATGACCGCTCCGAGGGCGCGCAGGCCGATCCCGTTGACGCCGTGGTAGGCTCCCCGCCGCGACATGATCTTGAACCGGCCCTTGTCGCCCCGATAATAGTGGTAGTGCTTGGCCAGCTTCATGGCCGTTTCCACCGCTTCGGAGCCGCCGCACTCAAAGATGAACCGGTTGATTCCGGCCGGGGAAATTCCTGCCAGGACCTCGGCCAGTTCCATGGCCGGGACGTTGGCAAAACTCATCGGGGTGAAGTAAGCCAGACGGCACATCTGGTCATAGGCCGCCTGGGCCAGCTCTTTGGAGCCGTGCCCGACGTGAACCGGCCGGGTCACCCCGGCGTCCAGGTCAAGGTAGCGCTTTCCGTCCTGGTCATACACCCACACGCCCTCGCCTTTGACGATGACGGTAATGCCGGCTCTGATTTCCTTTTGGCTGGTTCGATGCAGAATCAAATGGGAGGTGTGATCCAGTTTCTTACCCGGTTTTTCCATTTGCCGCTCCTTGGATGGCACTCCAGCATGCCCGAGATATGGCTTCTAAGCTGCTTCGAATTGCTTGGTAGCATGAGTGGGGCGGTGGATGCAAACGGCTTTTTCAGCTCTTCGACCGTACGGAATGCGCTTGCTTTCGCGGTTCAATCCCGGCACTTCACACAGGGGCATACCCATTGCGTGGCATGGATAGGTGAGACGGTCATAGAGATTCAAACGTTGCGGTGAAGTGCCGCAACATCGGCGGCTCCCAGGCGATGCGCATCCCCCGGATCTTATCCCGCTGCGCGAACACCTCGGCGATGCACTCCACCACGTAGTCCATGTGGCTCTGGGTGTAGACCCGCCGTGGGATGGCGAGACGCACCAGCTCGAGCAGGGCCGGCTGAAACGTTCCGGTCGTGGGGTCGCTCTTGCCGAACATCACGCTGCCGATCTCGCAGGAACGGATGCCGCCTTCCAGGTAGAGCGCGCAGGCGAGTGCGTGGCCGGGGTACTGGTGCGGCGGGACCTGGGGCAGGAAAGCCTGCGCGTCCAGGTAGACGGCGTGGCCTCCCGCGGGCTTGAACACCGGCACCCCCAGCGCATCGAGCTTCTCGACCACGTATTCGGTCGAGCGGATGCGGTACTTCAGGTAGTCCTCGTCCACGACCTCCTCGAGCCCCTGGGCGAAGGCCTCCAGATCGCGGCCGGCGAGCCCCCCGTAGGTCGGGAACCCCTCGGTGACAATCAGGATGTTGCGGGCCTTCTGGGCGAGCTCGTCGTCGTTCATGGCCAAAAACCCGCCGATGTTGACCAGTCCGTCCTTCTTGCCGCTCATGGTGCAGCCGTCGGCGTAGGAGAACATCTCCTGGGCGAGCTGCTTGACGGACCGGCCCTTGCACCCCGGCTCGCGCGTCTTGATGAACCAGGCGTTTTCGGCAAACCGGCAGGCGTCGATGAAAAACGGGATCTTGTAGGAACGGCACAGCTCCGACACCCGGCGGATGCAACCCATGGACACCGGTTGCCCGGCGCAGGAGTTGTTGGTCACCGTCATCATCACGAGCGGGACGCGCTCACGGCCTTTTTCCTTGAGCAGGCGCTCCAGGGCGGTGATGTTCATGTTGCCCTTGAAGTCCTTCACCAGCGAAGGGATGAGGGCCTCTTTCACCGGCAGGTCCGCGGCTTCCGCACCGCTGACCTCGATGTTGGCCCGCGTCGTGTCGAAATGGGTGTTGTTGGGGATGATCTTGCCCTTGCCGCCCATGATCTCAAAAAGGATTTTCTCGGCGGCCCGACCCTGGTGGGTGGGGATGATGTGCTTATAGCCGGTCAGGTCCTTTACCACTTTTTCAAATCGGTAGAAGCTGCGGGCACCGGCGTAGGATTCATCTCCGTCAATCAGTCCGGCCCACTGTTTTGCGCTCATGGCGGCGGTGCCGCTGTCGGTCAGCAGGTCGATAAGCACCTCCTCGGCATGCAGGTTGAAGAGGTTGCAGCCGGCCCTTTTCAGAAAAGACTCACGCGCGGCCCGGGTCGTGAAACGCAACGGTTCGATGGTTTTGATCTTGAATGGTTCGATGATGGTTTTCATAGCAGTCGATTCTTTGGCTGTTTGGGTGAATGGGTGCGGCTGGGGGCCAGCGGTGATCAGCTACACTATAGACATTATATCCACGTTGCCAACTATCGGTTGGCTTGTTTTTATTGACATGTTCCACTGGAGTGCAGTAACAGTACGCTTCAGGATCGGGGATTTTCGACCTCTCGCTCCTCTTCCCCGCGATCACTCCGCGGATTCCTCTCCGGTCGCTTCCGTTGACGTTCGGCTCCAAAACGTCCAACCCCACAACCGAAAGGAGGAAGACAATGAAAAGACTGGACCAACAGATGGTAATTGCCATGCTGGGGCTCGCGCTGGTGCTTGCCCCGTGCCTTGTCTTTGCCCAAACCACGGTCAAGGTCGGCAACATCCTGCCGCTCTCCGGGCCGTCGGCGTCCGTGGGCCTTCAGAACAAACAGGCCCAGGACATGGCTGTCGAGGAGATCAACGCGGCCGGCGGCATCAAGTCGCTCGGCGGCGCGAAGATCCAGATGATCTACGCCGACTCCGAGTCCAAGCCCGAGAAGGGTGTGGCCGAGGCCGAGCGCTTCATCAACACCGAAAAAGTCAACGTGCTGACCGGCTGCTGGAATTCGGCGGTCAGCTATCCTGTCTCGGCCGTGGCCGAGCGCTACGGCATTCCCTTCATCGTGCCGGTTTCGGTGGCCGACAAGATCACCGAGCAGGGCTTCAAGAACGTCTTCCGGATCGCCGCCAAGGACAGCTGGTGGACCCGGGACCAGTTCGCTTTCATGAAGGACATGGAGAAGGAGTTCAATGTCAAGGTCTCCACGGTGGCATTGGTGTATGAAAACGGCGATTGGGGCAAAGGGTTCGCCGAAGGGTGGAAGAAGCTCGCGCAGCAGGGCGGCTACAAGGTCGTCATGGACGAGCCTTATCCCTCAACCTCCACCGACCTGAGCCCGGTGGTTCAGAAAATCAAGCGCGCCAACCCCGACGTGCTGTTCCTGACCTCCAATGCCGCGGACGCCATCCTGCTGACCAACACCATGGCCGAATACAAGGTCAAGCCCAAGGCCATCATCGCCAGCGGCGGCGGCCACGCCGACCCCTCCTTTCTCAAGGCCGCGGGCAAGAACGCCAAATATCTCTTCGACATCGTCGAGTGGGAAACCGACGTGAACAAGCCCGGCGCGGACAAGACCAACGAGAAGTTCAAGAAGCTCTATGGCTACAACCTGGCCGGCGAGTCCGTGGACGCCTACGCGGCCATGTATGTGCTGGTCGATGCCCTGGAACGCGCGAAATCGCTGGACCCCAAGGCCCTTCGGGACGCTCTGGCCCAGACCAAGCTCTCCAGCGGGCCGGCCATGATCGTGGGCTATGACGCCATCGAGTTCGATGCGAGCGGGCAGAACAAGCAAGCCGCCCTGGTGATGGTGCAGGTCAACGACATCGGCAAGGGCATGGAGCGGATCACGGTGTGGCCCAAGGTGTCGCGGCGGGCGAACTATAAGCCGGTGTTCCCCACTCCGTAGATGGCTCCGTAACAAGGTCAATCTCTGCGCTGCGCGCACGTCGCGCTGGCGTCGCGGCGCAAACGAGTACGCCGCGACGCTACGAGACGCGCGCGCCTTGACCTTGCATCTTGGCGGGAAGCCATCGGAGAGTGTTCTGGGTCCTCACGTTGCTCTGTGAGAGCGGCATCCTGCTTCGATTCAAACGGATCGTTGTTGGCTGCCTCAAGCGGCGGCTCAGGAGTGGCATGGAAGAACACGCTCAGAAAGCAGGCCCTCTTTTCCCGTTCAGCTGTCTTCCGGAAACCGGAGGCTCGCATGCTCTTTATAATTGAAGACACCATCAACGGCATCCTCATGGGGTCCATTTACGGTCTGGCCGCCCTGGGCCTCACCCTGATTTTCGGCGTGCTCAAGGTCATCAACTTCGCCCACGGCTCCATGCTCATGGTGGGGATGTACGCGGCCTACTGGGCAGCACTCCTGACAGGGCTGCACCCGTACCTGACCCTCGTCATCGTCGTACCGGTCATGTTTCTCTTCGGCTACCTGCTCCAGGACGTCCTCATCAAACCCATCTTCAAGGCCGAAAAGGACGTGCGCGAGCCGATCACCGTCATCATCGTCACCACGGGCCTGTGGTACATCCTGGACAACCTTTCGCTGCTCATCTTCGGTCCCCAGTACCGCACCATCCCGGACAATCCCCTGCGCGGGAAGATGCTCGAGTTCGGCGACATGATGATCTCGGTGCCCAAGCTCTGGGGGTTTTGCGCCGCCATCCTCACCGCGCTGATGGTCTACGTTTTCCTGCAGAAGACCCGCATGGGCCGTGCCGTGCGGGCGACGAGCCTCGACCGCGACGCGGCGAGCCTGCAGGGCATCAACCAGTACAAGATCTACAACGTCGCCTTCGGCATCGGGACAGCGGTGGCCGGGGTGGCCGGGGTGGCGCTCGTACCGTTCTACAACATCTTCCCGTCCGTCGGCGTGCTCTTCGACATCAAGTGCTTCATCATCGTGGTGCTGGGTGGACTCGGGAGCATCGGGGGGGCGCTCCTGGGCGGGATGATCGTCGGCGTGATCGAATCCGTGGGCCCGCAGTTCATGACGGCCACCTGGACCGAGGCGATCGTGTACGGCCTCTTTCTCGTGTTTCTGTTTCTGAAGCCTTCGGGGCTTTTTGGCGTCAAGTACGACTGGTGATGATTTCGCCTTCGGCGAAATCATAAATGGATAAAGAAGAGGGTTTTATGAACCCGTCCCTATGCCGCAAGTTGCCGCTGGTCATCGCCGCGGCGGCCGCCCTTGC
Source organism: Desulfobacteraceae bacterium (assembly GCA_041310935.1). Taxonomy (GTDB): domain Bacteria; phylum Desulfobacterota; class Desulfobacteria; order Desulfobacterales; family SpSt-501; genus SpSt-501. Next base: position 11,543 of record JBFYWS010000117.1, read on the forward strand.
GCTGCCGCTCGTGGTGACGAGCCCCACCTATCTTCACATCCTGATCCTGCTTTACCTCTACGCCTACCTCACCACGAGCTGGAACATAGTGGGAGGTTTTGCCGGGGTGCTGCCCCTGGGGCACGCGACCTTCGTCGGAATCGGCGCCTACACGTCCACGGTCCTGTCGCTGCAGTACGGGATCAGCCCCTGGATCGGCATGCTCGTCGGCGCGCTGCTCTCCTCCCTCGTCGGGGTGCTCATCGGGTTGCCCACCTTCAAGATGCGCGGCGCCTATTTCGCCCTGGCGACCATCGCCTTCGCCGAGGGCATCCGCGTGATGGTGGAGAACATCGACTACCTGGGGCCGTTCCAGCTCAACGGCCCGCGGGGGCTGCAGATCCCGCCGCTCAAGACCGGGCTCGCCAGTTTCATGTTCGCCACCAAGGAGCCCTACTATTACATCATCCTCGTCATGCTGGCCGGGGTGATCGCGTTGACTTACGCGATCTCGCGCTCCAAGCTGGGCTACTACCTCGTGGCCGGCGGCGAGGAGCCGGAGGCGGCCCAGGCGCTGGGGGTCAACGTGGCCCGCGCCAAACTCATCGCCATGGCCATGAGCTCCTTCCTCACGGCGTTCGCCGGGACCTTCTGGGCCCAGTTCACCCTGTACATCCACCCCAAGAGCGTCATGAGCCTGGACATCTCCTTCGAAATCGCCTTCATCGCGCTGATCGGCGGGCGCGGATCGATCGCCGGGCCTTTGCTCGGCGCACTTTTGTTGAGGCCGGTTGGTGACTTTTCCCGGATCTACTTCGGCGACAAGCTGCCGGGGCTGCACCTGATCATCTTCGGCGTCGTGCTGATCCTGGTCATGCTCTACCAGCCCCGCGGCCTGCAGGAGCCGCTGACGCGCATTTACAACCGCGCGATGGACCGGATGTGCGGCGGCAGGGAGGCGGCGGCATGAAGATTCTCGAGCTGACGCAGGTGCGAAAAACATTCGGCGGCATCAAGGCGGTGGAGGACTTCAGCCTGAGCGTCGAAGAAGGTGAAATCCTCGGCCTGATCGGGCCGAACGGCGCCGGCAAGTCCACGCTGTTCAACTGCATTGCCGGCGTGTTCCCGCCCACCTCGGGGGAGATCGTCTTTCGCGGGGAGAAGATCAACAACCAGAGGCCCTGGGACCTCTGTCGCAAGGGGCTGGCCCGCACCTTCCAGATCGTCAAACCCTTTGCTACCCGCAGCGTGCTCTACAACGTCATGGTGGGGGCCTTCGCCACCACCGACAAGCGGGCGGAGGCCGAGCAACGGGCGCTCGAGGTGCTGCGCCACCTGCACATGGAGGACCGCAAGGAGATGCGCGCCGGCAACCTCACCATTGCCGACCGCAAGCGCCTTGAGATCGCCAAGGCCCTGGCCACCCGGCCCAAGTTGCTGTTGCTCGACGAGGTGATGGCGGGATTGAGGCCGACCGAGGTGGACGAGATGGTGGCGATCATCAAGCGGCTGCGGGAGGGCGGGATGACCATCTTCGTGATCGAGCATATCATGCGCGCGATCATGGCGCTGTCGGACCGGATCGCCGTCCTGCACTTCGGCACGAAGATCGCGGAGGGGCCACCGCACGAGATGGCCCACGACGAGCGGGTGGTGAAAGCGTACCTGGGAGAGGAATATGGCGCTGCTTGAGGTCAGGGACATCGACGTGTTCTACGGCGACGTCCAGGTGGTGTTCGGCCTGGCGCTGCGGGTGGAGGAGGGCGAGGTGGTGAGCATCATCGGCGGCAACGGCGCCGGCAAATCCACCCTGCTCAAGACCATTTCCGGCCTGATGCAGCCGGCAAGAGGGGAGATCGACTTCGAGGGTAAACCGATTCACAGCCGCCCCCCCGAAGATGTCGTGGAGCGCGGGATTGTCCATGTGCCTGAGGGCCGGCGGCTGTTCAGCCTGATGTCCGTCCAGGACAACCTCATCGTCGGGGCCTACAACAAACGCGCCGATGGCCAGAAACAGCAAACCATGGAGATGGTCTACCAGCTTTTTCCGCGCCTGCGGGAGCGGCTGGCCCAGATGGCCATGACGCTCTCCGGCGGCGAGCAGCAGATGGTGGCGATCGGCCGCGGCCTCATGGC
>JBFYWS010000556.1:0-5853 GCA_041310935.1 Desulfobacteraceae bacterium
TGGTGGCGATGCAGGGATTTGAACCCCGGACACTGCGGATATGAGCCGCATGCTCTGACCAACTGAGCTACATCGCCAGCACCGGCCATATAGCGACAAACCGGGGAAATTGTCAATCAAATTTCCTGCCTACGGGGTCGAACCGGCCACCTCCACGCTGTATTCGTCCACACCGTCCGGCAGGTTGCTGAACACTGCCATGAACGGCACGGACCGACCGGGCTTGACGCCCACGTTCATGTTGCTGGCGCCGCTGCTGTTCTTCAAGCGCGCGTTGATGGCGATCAGGTCCAGGGAGGAGAGCTCCTGGTTCGACAGCACGTTGCCCGCAAAGACCGTGGCCGTCTTGACCACGGTATTGCCCGCCGTGTAAAGCTTGACGGTGACCCGCATGCCGCTGCGGGGGTGGTTGTAGCTATTCCGCACCTGCCCCTTGACCACAAGGAGCATTCCGGCGGATGAATTGGCGATAAACTCCGCCGCGATGCCTTCCGGCACCAGGGCGAGCTTGAGCCCTCCGGTGCTGTCCTCGGGTTCGGACGTGAAGAGGTCGCCGATGAACGGGATCTCGATGCCCATCTCGCTGAGGGACGGGATCTGCAGATCGCTCAGGAACGGGATGTCGATGCCGAGGCTGCGCGGGAGGGTCAGCGCCGCGACACAGAGCACCACTGCTCCCAGCACCGCCAGCAACGGTTTGCGGAACCCCGCACGCCGGGGTTGAGCCGCCGCGGGCTTCTTCTTGGCGGCGGGTTCGGCGACGGGCGCGGGTTCCAGGACACTGGTCGCGCCGCCGCTGGTGAACTCGTCGGTGGAGAAATTGTCGGTGGCCGCCACCGCCGCCCGGGCCGCCACCGCCGCCACGGAGGCTTGGGCGGCCGCGGCAACGGGCAGCCGTTTGACCGGGGGCGCATTTACCTCCGGTTCGAACTCGATTTCCAGGTCGGTGCTGCTGCCCTGCACCTCCGCCGGCACGACGTCCAGATCGAACGCCTCGGAGGCCTCGCTCGGTTTCCCGGCGGAGGCGGGGCCATGGCCCTCATCCAGAAGCGTTTCGAGGTCCAGCATAAAATCCTGATCGGGCCCAGCGGCAGCCGGCAGGTCCTCGATGGTTAGGTCCACGTCCTCCAGCGACTCTCCGGCGGCCGCGGCGACAGGCTTTGCTTCTTGCTCCAGCATGGCGGAAATATCAGAGAAGTCCAGCTCATCGGCCTCGGCGGAGGCTTCCGCCTGGGTGGCCGCCGTCTCCGGCTCGAGATCAAGCGAGAGGTTCAGGTCATCATCACGGACGGCGGAGGCGGGTGCCGCGGTCGTCTTGACCTCCTCCGCAAACAGGCCGAGATCAAGCGTGTCGGTCTTTTGCGGGACTTCGACCGGCGCGACGGCTTTCGGTTCCAGGTTCGGTTCCAGGTCCAGATCGAGGTCGATCCCCCCTGCGGCCGCGGGGGCGGTCCCCGCCAGCGCCGTCCCCGGACCGTCGAGCATGTCCTCGAGGTCCGAGATGTCGATCTCGTCGCTGTCCGAGGATTTGTCGCTCGCTCCGGTGTCTTTGGGCAGGGTGGTGGTTTTGGCGTCCGCCATCTCCAGGTCGAACTTCAGCTCGTCCAGCATGGCGCTTGCCGAGCCGCCGGCCTTAACCGCCGCTTCTCTTGCCGCTGCGGAGGTACGCTGCAGCCCGGCAACGGCGCCGGCGGCACCGCCGGCTTCGGCACCTTCGAGCGCCAGAGACTCGACGTCGAGGCCCAGCTCGAGTTCGGCTGGCGGAGACCCTTTTCCCGGAGCCGCCGCGGCCGTCTCCGCCGTCCCTTCCAGCATGGACAGGTCGATTTCAAGCTCCTCCAAGCCCGGCAATGTGTCGCCCACGTCGGCCGCCGCGGCCGGCGTGAGATCCAGATCGAGTTCACCGCCGATGTCGCTTGCCTTGAACGCCTCTTTCGGCGGAGGTTCATCCGCCAGAAGGTCTTCCACATCTAGTAGTTCCGGCTCTGCGCCGGCCGCTTCGCCGAAGACCTCGTCCAGCTTGAAATCGATGTCCGACATCTCCGCCGGCCCCGGGGCGGTTTCGGCGGCCGGCAGTGCGTCGCCCAATATGAGAGGCTCCTCTGCCTCGTCAGCCGGAGCCGGGGGGTACGCCGTGAAAACGTGGCGGCATTTGGAGCATCTGAGCTTTGAGCCCGTGGGTTTGATCAGGTGCTCGTCCACATGGAAACCCGATTCACAGCCTTCGCAGTGTACGATCATGGTTGAACTCCGCTGATTAAAGTTTTAGGTGGAAGATGCCGGGCAGGTGCCGATAGTCCTCAGCGTAGTCCAGGCCGTATCCCACCAGAAATCCCTTTTCGATCCCGCGGCCGACGTAGGCCACAGGCACTTCCCGCTCCCGGCGCTCGCGCTTGTTGATCAGCGCGCACACGGCGACACTGCGCGGTTGAAACGACCGCAGGTAGTCGAGCAGCCAATCGATCGTCAGCCCCGTGTCGACGATGTCTTCGACCAGCAGGACATCGCAGCCCCTGATGTCGACCCCGATCTCCTTGGCCAACCGGATCTGGCCGCAGGACGATGTACCACTTCCGTAGCTGGCCGCCTGGACAAAGTCGATCTTCACCGAAATGGTAAGCTTCCGAACCAGATCGGCAAGGAAGATAAACGCTCCTTTTAGAACAGCGACCAGAACGAGTTCTCGGCCTTGATAATCGGACGAAATTCGTTGTGCGAGGTCGCTCACCAACAGATCGATCTCCTCCGCCGAGAGGACCGGTATCAATGCAGGCATCATACAGTCAGCAAAAGCCTCTCACGGCCGTTTGGGCAGCCTCTGGGCGAATTGAATTTGTATAGATAACTTTATCCCGAATCGCCATCAAAGTCAAATTTCGGAGTGGCCGATGGGAAGGCGAAAAAGCATGAAAACCCGAAGGTTGGAAAGTGTGTGGACTCAGCCGGCTCTCTATATGCCCGTCGCGGCAAGCTCCTCGACCAGTTTTTTCTGTTCGTTGGTGAGGTGCTTGGGTATCTGGATGTGAATGCGGACGAAGAGATCCCCCTTCTTGCCGCCCTTCATGGAGGGCAGCCCGTGCCCGGTCAACCGCATCCGGGTCCCGTTTTTGATGCCGGGCGGGATTTTCAGGCTGTACTGCTTGTCATCGAGGGTCGGCACGGAGATGGTCGTCCCCAGCAGGGCCTCCGTGAGTTTGACCTCCCGGTGGGTGGTGAGATCCTGGTCCTCGATGCTGAACACCGGGTCCTCGATCAGGACGACCTGGATGTAGAGGTCACCCCGCGGCCCGCCGAAAGGCCCCGGGTTGCCCTTTCCGGCCAGACGCAGTTTTTTGCCGGTGGTCATGCCCGTGGGGATCTTCACGGTGACCCGCTCCGGCCCCCCCGGCTGTTGCATCGTAAGCTCCTTGGTAGTCCCGGACGCGGATTCGCGCAGCGTGAGCGGCAGCTCGTAGATCAGGTCATCCCCCTTGATCTGCTGCGGGCGGGCCCGGGATCCGAACGGGGAGCCCGCGCCATAGGTGCGCCGGCCGCCGCCGGCCTGAGTGCCGCCGGAAAAGTCGCCCCCGCCGAAGCCGAACTCCCTCAGGATATCGTTGATATTGAAGCCCCGGAAAATGTCCTCCTGGGAGAAGCGCTGCTGGAACCCCTCGGAGCCGAAGGTGTCGTATTCGCGACGCTTCTCCTTGTCGCTCAGCACGGCGTAGGCTTCACTTATTTTCTTGAATCTCTCTTCGGCCGCCTTGTCGCCCTTGGCGTGGTCGGGGTGATATTTCATGGCCAGCTTGCGGTAGGCCTTCTTGATCTCCTTATCGGTGGCCTCACGCCCCACACTTAGCACCTTGTAGTAATCTTCTGCCATGCGACAGACTCCTGAAGTGTCGAATATTTTAATTGATACAATAAGTTGATAGCACTCGGCTGTCAAGCAGCCGCACACCGCCGGATCACGGCCTTGAGGCGCGGTTTTTCAACACCCTGTTACGAGCGACGCGCTTTCAGTGCCACCATCAGGACCGATATGGCGGCGGGCGTCATCCCATCGATGCGGGCCGCCTGCCCCAGCGAGGCCGGCCGGACCGTGCCGAGCTTTTGCTTCAGCTCGTTCGAGAGGCCGTGCACCGCGCTGAAATCGAAATCCTCGGGCAGCCGGACGTTTTCAAGGTTCTTGAAGCGCTCGATCTCCCGCAGCTGGATTTGAACGTAGCCTTCATACTTGACTTCGATCTCGACCTGCCGCGCGACGGCCGGGGCAATCGGATCGGGGCTCGGCGCCAGGCTGTCGACGGCGTGGTAGCCGAGCTCGGCGCGTTTGACCAGCTGGTCGAGATGTGCGCCCTGCTGCAGGGGCGTCGAGCCGCGGCTTGCGAGATAGGCGTTCACCCCCGCACCCGGCCGGATGACGGTGCCCCGGATGCGCCGGATCTCGCGGGCGATATGCTCGCGCCGCTCCCGGAGCTCGCCGACCGCCTCCGCGCCGATCAGGCCGAGCGCGTGCCCGGTCTCCATCAGGCGCAGGTCGGCGTTGTCCTCGCGCAGCATCAGCCGGTACTCGGCCCGGGAGGTGAACATGCGGTAAGGCTCGCGGGTCCCGCGGGTCACCAGGTCGTCGACCATGACGGCCATGTAGGCCTGGGAGCGGTCCAGGAGGAGGGCCGGGCGCTGCTGAACCTGGCAGGCGGCGTTGATCCCCGCCCACAGGCCCTGAGCGGCCGCCTCCTCGTAGCCCGACGTGCCGTTGATCTGCCCGGCCAGGAACAGCCCGCCGACCCGCTTGGTCTCAAGCGTGTTCTTGAGCTGAATCGGGTTGACATAGTCGTACTCGATCGCGTAGGCCGGGCGCATGATCTCGGCGCACTCCAGGCCGTCGATGGAGCGCACCAGCTCGACCTGCACCTCCAGCGGCAGGCTGTTGCCCAAACCGCTGGGGTAAATTTCCTCGGTGTCGATGCCCTCCGGCTCGAGGATGATCTGGTGCCGGTCCTTTTCGGGGAACTTCACGATCTTGTCCTCGAAGGACGGACAGTAGCGGGCCGAGGTCCCCTTGATGAGCCCGCCGTACAACGCTGAGTGTTGCAGGTTGCGGCGCAGGATCGCGTGGGTGCGTGCGTGGGTGTGGCCGATGAAACTCGACAGCTGCGGCAGCCGCGGCCCGCTCGCAAACAGGGAAAATGGGGACGGGCTCTCGTCGCCGGCCTGCTCAGTAAAGCGCGAAAAATCGATGCTCGCGCGCCGCAGCCGCGGCGGTGTGCCCGTCTTCAGCCGCCCGAGCTCGAAACCGAGCTCTTTCAGGTGGGCCGGCAGGCTGTAGGCGGCAAACTCGCCGGCCCGGCCCGCCCGGATCGAACGATGGCCGATATGCACCAGCCCGCTCAGGAACGTGCCTGCCGCCAGCACGACGGCCCGGGCCGGGTAGCCGAACCCGGTGTGGTCCTCGGCGCCGATCACCCGCCCGCCCTCCACCACCAGCCGCTCCACCAGCGCCTGCTTGAGGTCGAGACCGGGCTGAGACTCGACCCGGGCCTTCATGGCCATGTGGTAGCGCTGCTTGTCGTTCTGGGTCCGGGAAGAGTGCACCGCCGGACCCTTCTTGGTGTTCAGGGTGCGATACTGGATGGCGGTGCGGTCGGTGATCTTCGCCATCTCGCCGCCGAGGGCGTCGATCTCCTTGACCAGCTGCCCCTTGGCCATGCCGCCGATCGAGGGGCTGCACGGCATGGCCGCCAGCTTGTCGAGGTCGATCGCCAGCAGCAGCACGCGGCAGCCCATGCGGGCCGCGGCCAGCGCCGCCTCGCAGCCGGCGTGTCCGGCACCGATGACGAGGACGTCGTAGGTTTTAGGGGTGAAGGCCAT
>JBFYWS010000503.1:0-3991 GCA_041310935.1 Desulfobacteraceae bacterium
AGAATGCCGCTCTCACACACTATCAGGCATTCGCATTGAGTCGCCGATCTCACGGAAAAACATCTATTTTTTTGTTCGGTATCTCTCCCATCATCTCCGGCGCATAGAGCGCCTCCACCCGCGTGGGCGGCAGGTGGAACGAACCGCTCTGGTTGAGGCGCAGGGTGTACTCCACGCTCCACGCGCCTTTGGGCACGACCTCGTAGTAGGCGCGGAAAACCGCAAACGAGCGCTCCTCGTAGGCCGGCCAGGCCCGGCCCTTGCGCTCCTCGCCTTGGGTCAGGATCCGCGAATCCCGGCCGAGGCCGGTGCCCAGGATCGTGGCGCCGGCCGGCACCGGGTCGCTCACCGCCACCCACGTCATGTCCGCCTGGGCCTCGATCTCGAGCCGCACGCGCACGATGTCGCCCCGGCTCCAGCGCTCCGGCACCTTGCGGTCCACGGCGGAAACCGTTTTCCGGATCGAATACCCGCTTGAAAGTGCCTCTTTCAGCGGGATCGCCGCCAGGCTCTGGATGGTCAGCCACGGTTTGCCTGTCCCCTGGTGCAGTACGTCCAACTCGGCCTTTGCAGCCGGCCAGGCCAGGAGCGCGGCATCGCCCTTGGGGCTGGCACCCCAGTCGACAACCCGGCTTTGCCCGGCGAGCTCCACGCGGGTCGTGCCGGTGACCGGCTCGGTCTCGAACTTCTGCGAGAAGCGCTCCATGGCGAGCACTCCCCAGGCATTGGCGGTCGTAAGATCCCAGCACCCGGCCCGCTGCCGCGCCAGGGCGCCCCGCGCGAGCCTGGAAATATCCGTCTGCCAGGCGTCCAGCCGCAGTGCCGTCAGGACCAGGCGCACGGCATTGACGTCGTTTGAGACCATCAGCCACCACAGGCGGTCCGAGGCCTCGGTGGAGAAGGCCAGCACCGTCCCCTGGTACGTCAGACGCGCGCGGAGCACCTGCTCGGCCTGGGCCAGCCGTTCTGCGCGGTTGGGCAGGCCCGGCATGTTGAGCAGGATCCCCACCCAGTCGATCACGGCCGAGGTCGGCCACAGGTTCGGGTCGACAGCGATCGAACCGAGCAGTTTGGGTTCGGCCTCGCCGTAGCGCGAGAGTGCTTCTACTGCGGCGAGCTTGCGGATGGCGAGGTCTGCCGTGGGCAGAGGCGAATACCGAACGATGCTGCCGTCCACGAACCGCTTGAGACCCTGGGCCGCCTGCCGGCGCAGAGCCTCGGGTAAAATCCAGCCGGCCTCATGGCTGATGGCGAGGATGTAGGCGGTCAGCACCGGGTCCCCGTGCGTAGTGGACGGGAAGTACTTCACCAGGCCGTCGGCGTCCATGTAGGCCGGAATCTGGGCTACCCAGCGCTCCCACAGGGCCTGATCCCGCAGCGCCACCGCCACTGAAATCTTCTGTTCCATGCACCCGTAGGGGTAGCGCCGCATGGCGTCGGCAACAGCACTCAGCCCGCCGCCGAGGCGGGGCTGCGCGCTGACGCGCACGCCGCCGCCGGCCAGCGCGTCGGTCGGCCGCGCAACGCCGAGCGCCAGCCGCCCCTCCAGCTGGTTCAGGCTCGCCTGAAACACCCGCAGCGGCACGGCCTCCGCGACGCGCTGCACGACCCGCAGGCGGTCCCGGGCGGCCGTCTCTTTGGCCAATGCCTCGAACTCCCAGGCCACCTCCTCCACGCCGGAGGGTGCCGTCACATCCCAGAAGAGCTCGCGCGCCTCGCCGGCAGCCAGGGACACCGTCTGGGGCACCGGCACCGGGGATATGCCGACAGCGTTAGCGGAAACGTCCACCGCCACGAGCTGCCGCGAGGTGTTGCGCACGGTGACGCCGGCGCGGAAGCGGTCGCCCTCCCGCACCAGCGGCGGCAGACCGGAGAAGACCATCAGGTCCTGGGTGGACTGGATCGACACAGCGCCCGTCCCGAAGAGGCCTGTCCCGCCGGTCGCCGCGGCAACGATGCGGAAGGAGGTGATGGCGTCGTTGAGCGGCACCTCGAGCTCGGCTGCGCCGTCCTCGTTCAGGGGCAGCCGGGCTTTCCACAAAAGGAGCGTGTCCAGCAGCTCGCGCGTGGCCTGCCGGCCGCCGCCGCCCCCCTGGGGCAGCGCCTTGATTCCGTAATGCCGCTTGCCCACCACCTGCATCTGGGCCGTAGCGGTCTGCACTTCATAGCCGCGCCGTCCCATCAGGGCGGGCAGCAGGTCCCAGCTCTTGTTGGCCATGAGTTCGAGCAGCCCCTCGTCCACGGCGGCAAGCGCCACCTCGCTTCCGGCCGGCGGCGCCTTGCCGTCGGCTGTCGCCGCCCGAACCGTGACCTTGACCTTTTCCCGGACGTTGTAGACGCTGCGGTCCGTGGTCAACGTGACCTTCAGCTCGTGCGCGCGCCACCCCACGTTGATCTCGGCCATGCCGAGCTTGAAGGCGGGCTTGCCCAGGTCCGCCATGGCCGTGGGCTGCACCGCGCCGGTGCGGCCGCGCACCGCGAGCACCGATACGAAGACGTTGGGCGCGTAGTTGCCTTTGATGGGGATGTGCACCACGGGTTCGCGGCCGGAGATTTTCCGCACCCAGGTGTCCAGGACACCTTCGCGTTCGACTGAAATCAGCACGGTGGCCTCGCGGAACGGCATGCGCACCTGGAACACTGCAGATTCTCCTGGCTCGTACCGCTTGCGCTCGGGCAGCAGATCCATGCGGTCGTGGTCCGCGGCCTCGAACCACCACTCGCTTTTCCCGGCCACCCACACCGACCGGTTGGCAAACGTGCGGTTGCCGCTCGGGTCCCGGCTTTCGGCCGAAAGGATCACTTCGCCCGACAGCGGCGATGCGGTTTCGCACAGCAGCAGCCCCTTCGCATCGGTCTTGCCCTCAATCAGGGTCGCGATCCGTTTGACCTCCACGGTGTGATCGTAGGCGTAAAACCCGCCCACCAGGCGCTTGCGGTGGGAGATCACCCTGCGCTCGTAGAGGTCGACTTTGACGGGCGCCCCGGCGACCGGCTGGCCGGACAGGTCCACCACCGCCGTCTGGAACTTGAGGGCCTCCTTTGAAACCGCCCAACTGTCAGGCTTGATGCCGATGAGGCGGCCGGCATTCCACAGGGGAACCCGGCTGGAGACGGTCTGGATTTCGCCGTTGGGGTCCCGGAACTCCATTTCCGCCGTCATGTCCTGCGGCGCGTCGGCCGCCGGCAGGCCCGGCAGGACGCTGCGCGCCGTACCGGCCGAGTCCAGCACGAGATCCACGGTCATGAGCTTCGGTTTGGGCCCGCCGCCTGCCTCGCCCGTATCGTCCTGCTCGCCGCGGCGCACCAGGCCTTCCTTGACCGGCCCGTTGCCGAACACAAAATCGTCAAACCCTTCGAACGCCGGAAGGCGCTTTACCGCCACATCCGCGCGCAGCTTCACCGGCAGCAGCCCGGCCCCACCGCCGGCCAAATACTGGACGCTGAGGTCGAGTGCAGCCTCTTTCGCGTTGACCAGCGGCTGCGAGGGCGGCTGGATGGTCCCCTTGAGCAGCGGCAGGCGGAACTCCTCGACCCGGAAGCGGCCGGAGGTCAGGCTGCGGAAGACTGCGAACTCGTTGGACTCCTCCCCGGCGTCCTCGCCCGTCTCCTCGCTTTGTGCGGGCTGGCCCTGCTCGCTGCTCTTGCGCATCAGGGTCACGCTGTAGCTGCCCAGTTTGGCCTCCTTCGGGATGGCCCAGTCGGTCTCGGCCACACCGGACGCATCCCACGTAAGCGGCAGCTCGTAGGCCTGGTTGCTGCCGGCGTGGCGGATGGAGGCGGTGTCGGGCAGCTTGTCCGCCCGCGGAACGGCAAAGCCGTCCATGGTGTGGCGGCGGATGAGGTGCTTCATGTGCACCGTTTCGCCGGCGCGCAGCAGGCTGCGGTCGAAGATGGTGTGGGCGATGACGGGCCCGGCGCCATATTCCGCCGGCAGCTTGAAGCGCCAGGCCTCGATGCCCTCGTCCCAACTCGAGTGCACGAAGCTCAT
>JBFYWS010000525.1:0-4011 GCA_041310935.1 Desulfobacteraceae bacterium
CGGGGGCGAAGAGCTCGGCACCCGCCGCCAGGATGACGGCTCCGAACATTCGGGTTTCTACCCGTTCGCGATCTTCGGTCAAAATAGCGCCGGCCGGGCACACCCGGACCAGTTCTTCCAGGTGGGCGGAGGCCTCCGGATAAACGGAAAAGGCATACGGTGTGGCCTGGGGGTAGCGCATGCAGGTGGGGGCCCGGTGATCCAGGCCGGGGGTGAAGCGCACCCATTGCGGGAAGCGTTTGTAGCACTCGCCGCAGGCGGTGCAGCGGTTCAAATCGATGAACCGAGGCGCAATGGTCAGGCCGGCGCTGAATCGTCCGGCATCTCCCTGGACGGCGGTCAGCTGAGTGCCGGACATCAGCTCGATGTGATGCCGGCGCCCGGTTTCCGACAACTGGGGCGAGAGCGTACACAGATCGCAGTTGTTGGTGGGAAAGGTCCGGTCCAGTCTGGCCATCAGGCCGCCGATGGAAAAGGCCTTGTCGATCAGCACCACCCGCCGACCGGCTTCGGAGATGTCCATGGCGGCTTTTAGGCCGCCGATGCCGGCCCCGACGACCAGAATATCACTACAAGGCTCCGTCTGTTTCTCAGTTGCCATGATCAGGTTCATCCACTTAGAGTGTTTTGGATTGAAGCATTGATGCGCGGCGCCTCGCCGGTACGCATCACAGTCCCGCCAGGTCGAGGACGGCCGGCAGGCGATGCTCCCAACCCAGGGCTTGAAGTTTGACCCCCCGCGTCGCCCCCTTGAAGCCGGTCAGGATCTCCGCCGCTATGCGCAGGCACTCCTCCTCGCGGTCGTGCGCCTTGCGAATGCGTGCGATCAAGGCCTCGGATATCTTTGCGCCGGGCTCGTTCACGGCGATGTACCTTGCCATGCCCACCGACTTCAGCAGCAGCACTGTCGGGATGACCGGGACCCCGAGGCCCTTGGCCCGGTTCACGCAGGAGACTCCATGGTCGAGGTCGAACATGGGGGCCGTGACGACATATTCGGCGCCGGCCGCGACCTTCTTACGGGCCTGCTCTAATGCCGCGTCGAACGCCTTCTCGTCCGCGCACGCGGGAAGTGTGCAGCCCGTCGTGAACGTCGGAGCCCCTTTCAGTTCGAAGCCGGACAGGTCGAGACCCTGCTGCAGGCCCCGGATCATTTCCAAGATTGCCATTTCGTCCAAGTCATCGACGGCCTTGGCCTTGCGATGGTCGCAATGGCTGATCTCCTCGCCGAGGACAACGATCAGGTTCCGGATTCCCAAAACGTAGGCACCCAGCAAATCCCCCTGCAGGGCCATCTGGTTGCGGTCTCGTCCGTACACGTGAATGACGGACTCGAGCCCCTGTTGCTGCATCAGCGCCGCACCCGCTGTCGCGCTCAGCCGCATGGCCCCGTAGTCCATGTCGGGGACGACGATGGCATCGACGCGGCCCTTGAGGCGCTGCGCACTGGTGACCAGTTCGGAAATGTCCACGCCCCGGGGAGTCTCCATTTCCGCCAGGACGACGAATTCGCCGGATGTCAATTTCTTTCTGAGGTTCATCGCATCTTCCCCTTTGGGTCCAGCTGCCGGCTGGACGGTACGACAGTGTGTTCTGCCGATGCCTTCGATCGCTTGCGTCGGCGACTCCTTGCCGGTTATAAGTGTCTGTGCCCTCCGTGCTTCAGAGCTTCTTTTTCAACTGAATCCGGAAGGACCGGTCCTCCCCGATCTCCTCGTTGGCGATCAGGTCGAAGGAAAGTGGCGGCAGCACCTTCAACAAATCATTCCGCGTGTCGGAATCGCGGCCGAAGACTTCCAGGACCTCGTTGAGTTTCATCTGCCGGAACACCTCGGTCGCCTTCAACAGCGCGAGGGGGGTGATTGCACCGCGCAAGTCCAGATGGTGATCTGACTTCCGATTCAAGACTCAAACTCCTCAAGGCGGCCCGTGTTGGTATAAGGTGGATGGTAAAGCACGGATTATGCCATGAGCGGAGATGCGTATACTTTATATTTTTTACCGAATAATTACATTGTGTTAAAATTTTTTTACAGCAGCTCGAACGATTTTTATTGAAAAAATGTGTTAAATTGTTAAAAATAGATATTAACAAACGTTAAATAAAAACATAATGGAATGAAACATGTTTGAACACGAACTGGATCGGTACTGGAAGACGGTGGTCAATATCATCAAAGACGGGCTGATGATTGTAGACCGGCGTGGCGTCATCGTTTCGGTCAACAAGGCGCTTGAAAACATGATTCAGTATTCCCGCGACGAGTTGATCGGAAAATCCTGCGAGGTGTTGAATTGTGATGTGTGTGAAAAAGCCCGCCAGGACAACGGGGGGTACTGGTGCCGTTTGTTCAAAACGGGTTCCGTCACGATGCGTAAATGCACCATCATGCGGAAAGACGGGAAGGCGATCCATGTCCTCAAGAACGCCTCGCTGCTGCACGACGACGGGGGGGAAACCATTGGTGCCGTCGAGACGATCACAGACTTGACCGAGGTGGTGGAGAAGGAAAACCAGATCGCCCAGTTCCGCCGGGAACTGCAAGCCGAAGACGGTTTCCACGGAATCATCGGCAGCTCCGCGGTTATGCAGCATGTCTTCGACCTCATCACCAACGCCTCCCAATCCGATGCGCCCGTCATCATCACGGGCGAGAGCGGCACGGGGAAGGAGCTCGTGTGCAAGGCGATTCACGCTATCAGCCAGCGCAAACGCAAACCGCTCGTCAAGGTCAACTGCGCGGCCCTCACGGATTCACTTCTGGAAAGCGAGCTCTTCGGCCACGTCAGGGGGGCCTACACGGGGGCTTGGCGGGACCGGGAAGGCCGGTTTGAAAGTGCGCACCAGGGGGACCTCTTTTTAGACGAAATCGGCGACCTGCCGCTCGCCACTCAGGTGAAGCTGCTGCGGGTGCTGGAGGAAAAGGTCATCGAGCGGGTCGGTGCCAACCAGCCTATCCCGGTCGACGTTCGCATCATCTCGGCCACCCACCGCAACCTTAAGCAGATAGTGGCCCGAGGGCTATTCCGGAAGGACTTGTTCTTCAGGATCAATGTCATTCCCATCCATCTGCCCCCGCTGCGGGAACGGCCGGAGGACATTCCGCTTTTGGCCCGGTCGTTCTTCAGAAGGATCAAGTTGAAAAGCGGGAAAACGATTGAAGGCATCGGCAACGACGCCATTGAAATTTTGATGAACTATCCCTGGCCGGGCAATATTCGGGAGTTGAAGAGCGCCTTCGAGTACGCGTTCGTCAATTGCCACGAAGCCCTGATCCGCGCCCAGCACCTCCCCCCGAATGTGCTCTACGGCGAGAGGGCGCCGAAAGCGGCCAAGAGCGCCACGGTCAACCGGGACACTTTAAAAAGAAGCCGGCTGGTGGAGGCTTTGGAGAAAACGAACGGCCATTTGACGCAAGCGGCCCGGATGCTGGGGATCTCCCGGGTCACCGTTTGGAACCAGATGAAGCGCTACGGTGTTCAGATCGACCGCAAGCCGAATGTCGGCCAATCGGCCCCATGGATAGTCGATGAGCTTCCCTGATTTTTCCGTTTCAAGGAGTGCAGGACCGGTTGACGTCGATGACGATTTCGCCAAGCGTGCCCCGAAGCGAGGCCCGCAGCCGCAGAAACGCCCGGACCGTCCCGAAATGGACGGGACCATGAAAAAACGCTTTCGTCAATGGACGCAAAAATCATGCTTGCAGGGGCTTTTGTAGATCGATGCCGTGTTTCCGCATCCGGTTCCACACCGTGACGCGGTTGATGCCGAGCAGCCGGGCCGCCTGGGTTTGGTTTCCGTTCGTCCGGCGCAGGGCATCGATCTAAAAAAGCCCCCGCAAGCATGATTTTTGCATTATGTTATTTCCCGGAAACCGTTTGAACGGGTGACGCTATGAGATTCCGTTGGAAACTGTTGCTGCTCATGCTCACGGTTTCGATCCTGCCGATCGTGATCCTGAGAACCTTCGGAATTCACACCGTCCGCAGCATGGCGGCAGCGCTGTCGGA
>JBFYWS010000526.1:0-3841 GCA_041310935.1 Desulfobacteraceae bacterium
TGAAATAAATACATAAATTTTGAAGTTACTTGGAAGTGCCGGATGGGCGCGACCCTGACGGTCAGGCGGCTTCGATCAGGGCCTTCACCGACTCTCCGAGGGCCTTGACCGTCGTCCAATCGCCCGTCATTCTGCCGACTTTCTGCACGGGCACCGCCGCCCGGGGCTCCTGGCCGCGGCTGGCCGGGGTCGGGCCGAAAAACAGGCAAAACCACCCGTTTTGCGCATGGTAAGCCAGATCCCCCACTTCCATGAGATCGGTGGCGGCGCCGGGGTAGCTGGCAAACGTGGGTCGGGTCGTTCCGTAATACTCCTCGCCCCAGCGCGACCACTGGCATTCGATCGGCAGGGCCTCCCCCATGGCCCGCCCGGCGGCCGTGTCGTTGAATTCGCCCTTCAATTTGACTTTCCCGATTTTGATGGTGATGGCTTTTGGCATCGCTGTCTCTCCTAACCGATGGCTTTGTAAAAAGCCCGAGTTCAAGGCGCGCGCTCTAACGACCACCCGCCGTGCGGGTGGCTTGGATTTTCGGCCAGCGGCAGAAAAGACAAAAGCACGTCAGTGCTTGCAGCGTTAGGCTTCGCCGAGAGCGACCGGCGTGGTCGTCACTGCCCGGAGCCGCAAGGCTTGCCGGCGGCGGTCGTTTTCGGCAAACGCGGCCGGGTCGACCCCATGCTCAGACTCGAAACAGGCCAGTGCGAGTTGCAGGAGGTGATAGTCCACTTTAACTTCTTGCCAGCCCAGGTAGCAGAGCTTTGCGTTGGCGGAGGCCGGGTTGATCTCGGGGTCGGCGGACAGGATCTTGGCAAGAGATCTCAAGATGCCGGGCAGGCTCGACGCGTCGGCGCCTTTTTTGACCAACCCGTCCAACAGGACTTGTCTTAAATTTTCCATGAATCACCCCGCTTGTTGAAGATGACGTCGATTCATCATGGTTGAGACAATTATAGATCGAGACCTGTTGTGTGTCAAGGTCAATGCCCCCACAACTCATAGTGGTTGCATCGCAGCTAAAATCCTGTTGACAGGCTTGCCGCTTTGGACAAGAATTGAGTCGAACCGATCAGTTCCCAGGAATCCACTCCGCCGCGCCGGAGTTTTTTTGTGAGCCGCATGTGACAATGAAAAGCGAAATCAAAACCATCCTGATTCTGGTGTTGAGTGGCCTGCTGCTCACAGCCGCCTTTCCGAAACTGTCTCAGGACCGGCTGGCGTGGCTCTCCCTGGTGCCGTTGCTCTGGGCCCTCAATGACGCCGGCTCGCGCGAGGCGTTTCGCCGGGGGCTTGTCTTCGGGATTGCCCATTTCCTGTCGCTTCTGTACTGGCTAGTTCCGACCATGGTGATCTACGGCCACCTGCCGGTCGTCCTCAGCGTGTCGATCCTATTCATCTTCGCCGCCGTTCTCAGCCTGCTTTTCATCGCCCCGATGACCTGTGGGTTTGCCCTCGTCGGCCGGACGCCGCTGCGTGTCCTGCTCTTCTTTCCGGTTTTCTGGGTGGGGTTTGAATACCTGCGCTCGTTCCTCTTCACCGGGTTCCCCTGGGAGCTGCTCGGCTACTCCCAGCACTCTCGATTGCAACTGATCCAGATATCGGATATAGTCGGAGTGTACGGCGTTTCCGGGCTGATCGCCCTGGCCAATGCCGCGCTCTTCCTGGCAACACTCGTCGTCTGCCGCAAAACATGGCGGGGCCGGCCGGTGAGCGGGCGCATGGCCATCGGGGGCCTTGCGGCGGCGGCGGTGCTGGTCGGCCTGACGTGGGCCTACGGGGAGCTGCGCATCCGCGAGATCGACCGGCTGGCGTCCGCGGCACCGACGGTGCGCGTTGCGGTCGTTCAGGGCAACATCGAGCAATCCCAGAAATGGGAACCGGCCTTCCAGGCCGCGACCATCGAAAACTACATCCGGCTGTCCCTGTCCACGCGGCCGCAGCAGCCCGAACTGATTGTGTGGCCGGAGTCTGCGGCGCCGTTCTACTTTCTGAAAGAAGTGCCGCCGACCAGGATGCTGCTCGAGGGTGTTGTTGCGAACGGCACGCATTTCCTGATCGGGGCCCCGGCGTTCGAATTGAAGGGCAGGGCCGCCGATTATTTCAACCGCGCCTATCTGATCGGGCCCGCGGGCGAGGTGCTCGGCACATACGACAAGGCCCACCTGGTCCCCTTCGGGGAGTACACCCCGTTCAAGGAGTATCTGCCGTTTTTAGGGAAAATCGTCGAGCACGTGGGCGACTTCGTTGCCGGCCCAAAGGGCATGACCCTGGGCTGGCAGGGTCGCAAGCTGGGCATCCAGATCTGCTACGAGATCATATTCCCGGAACTGTCGCGGCAGTTGACGAAAAACGGCGCCGCCCTGCTGATCAACATCACCAACGATGCCTGGTACGGAACGACCGCCGGACCCTACCAGCACTTTTCGCTGGTGGTGCTGCGGGCGGTGGAGAACCGCCGGGCGCTGGCCCGGGCTGCCAACACCGGGATCAGCGGGTTCATCGACCCGGTGGGGCGTGTACTCGACGCAACGCCCCTGATGGAGGAGGCTGCCGTCACCCGAGCGCTGCCGCTGCTCGCCACCGAGACGATCTACACGCGCTTCGGGGATGTGTTCGCGTTTGCCTGCCTGTCCATCGCACTGATTGGCGCAGGATGGGGATGGGTCCGCTCGAAACGAAAATTCAGCTCGAAACAACGTGCTGACATGGGAGGAAAATAAAATGTCCTACGAAATCAAACAGACCTTGAAGGGTGTCATCGCCAAACTTGAACAGTTGCGGAGCTGTCTTTGACTTGCCTGGCAAGGAAAAACGTTTAGCGGAACTCGAAGCCCTCGTCGCCAAGGAAGGTTTCTGGAACAAGCCGGACGAGGCCAAGGCTGCCCTGAAGGAGCGCACATCCATCGGCAACCGGCTGGAGCGTTTCAAGCAGTTGACCAGAGAGTTGGAAGAGAATCAGGGGCTCCTGGAGATGGCCGTCGCGGAAAACGACGATGGCACTCTCGCCGACCTCGGCCGCCAGGCGGAGGATCTGCACAAGCGGGCGCAGCGGTTTGCCCTCGAGCTGATGCTGGACGGCGAGGACGACGGCACGAATGCCATCGTCTCCATCAATGCCGGGGCCGGCGGCACCGAGGCCCAGGACTGGGCGGAGATCCTTTTTCGCATGTACGCCCGCTGGGTCGAACGCAAGGGCTTCAAGCTCGAGCTGATCGACTTCCAGCCCGGTGAAGAAGCCGGCATCAAGAGCGCCACCTTCACCGCCTCGGGCGAGAACGCCTATGGCTACATGAAGTCCGAGGGCGGCGTCCATCGCCTGGTGCGGATTTCCCCTTTTAACGCCAGCGGCAAACGGCACACATCGTTTGCGTCGGTCTTCGTCTATCCCGAGCTCGACAACGAAATCGTTGTGAACGTTGAAGATAAAGACCTGCGGATCGACGTTTTCCGTGCCAGCGGCTCCGGCGGCCAGCACGTCAACAAGACCAGCAGCGCCGTGCGCATCACGCATCTGCCGACCGGGATCGCGGTCCAGTGCCAGCAGGAGAAATCCCAGCACCGCAACAAGGAGCTGGCCATGAAGGTGCTCAAAGCGCGGCTGCATCAGCGCGAGAAGCAAAAGCAGGACGAAAAACTCCAGGAGATTCACGACAGCAAGGAGGATATCGCCTGGGGCAGCCAGATCCGCTCCTACGTGCTGCAGCCCTACCAATTGGTAAAGGATCACCGCATCGGACTCGAGATCGGCAACGTGAACGAGGTGCTGGACGGCGGCATCGACCCCTTCATCGAGGGGGTGCTCCTGTCCAAAGACAAGAAGGGCGCCAAGGCGGCTTAGCCCCCATG
>JBFYWS010000563.1:0-3530 GCA_041310935.1 Desulfobacteraceae bacterium
GGCGCTTCGCTGTACTTGAATTCGAAGCCGAATCGGCGCCCGCGGTGGGTGAGCAGCAAATCCAGTTCGGCGCCCGAGTGTGTCCCCCAAAAATAGGCCTCCCCCGGTCTCAGCCTCCGCAAAACCATCTCCAGGGCAAACCCCTCCCAGGAAGCGCCCACCCGCGGATGGGCCTGCAGCGCCATATCGTCGCCGAGGTTCATGAGCGCGTGCAGGATCCCGGAGTCGCGCAGATAGATCTTGGGGGCCTTCACCTGCCGCTTGCCGATGTTCTCATGCCACGGCTGCAGCTGTCGCACCATGTAAGTCCCCGTGAGGATGTCCAGGTAGGAGCGCACGGTCTTGTCCGATAGCCCCATGGAGCGGGCCAGCTCCGAGGCGTTCCAGGTCTGGCCGTGATAATGCGACAGCATCGTCCAGAAGCGCCGCATGGCGGCGGCCGGGATGGGTATCCCCAGCTGGGGGATGTCGCGCTCGAGAAAGGTCTTAATAAAACCCTCCCGCCAGGCCTCACTATCCGGATCGCTGCGGGATAGATACGAGCGCGGGAACCCTCCGCGCCGCCACAGCTCTTTCCATGTGTCGGCGCCCGTCTCGAGCAGATCGAACCCGCCAAGCTCGACAAGCTCAACTCGGCCGGCCAGGGATTCGGAGGTCCGCTTGAGGATGTCCGGCGATGCGCTTCCCAGAATCAGGAAGCGTGCCGGATTCCGGGGACGGTCCGCCAGCACGCGCAGCACATTGAACAGCGCGGGCATCACCTGAATCTCGTCCAGGACGACAAGTCCTTTCAGTGCCCCCAACATCATTTCCGGGTTCTGGAGCCGCTGGAGGTCGGCCGGGGACTCCAGGTCGAAATGCGAGGCGTTTTTCCCCTGCTGGAACATTCGCGCCAGCGTGGTCTTGCCGCACTGCCGCGGCCCCATGAGGGCCGTCACGGGCGATCGCCGCACTGCGGCTGCGAGCTGCTTCAGGTATGTCGGGCGCTCGATCATGTCCTTATTTTAACCTTGAAAATTCGGAGTGTCAATCCGAATTTTCACCTGCGGATCAATTTGTCTCGATGTTATTGGATAAGGCGCGGCAGGTCAACAGCCCGAATAAATGGCGGGACCACAATAAAGAAGGCTCACCCCATACCTGCAGTGAGCCTTCTCTATCCGGAGGGATCGAAAGAAATGTTTCCGGCCGCTACTTCGTCGGCATCAGCTTTTCCTCTTCCACGAGTTTCTTGATCTCCTCCGTGAGCCCCTTGATGTACTTGGCCGCGGCCTCTCCGTTCATGGGGTTGGGCACGAAGCCTCCCTCTGTAAGCTTATCTTGGACCTCCTTGCTGCTCACGATCGCAAACAGCTTCTTGTCCAACGTTTCCAGGACATCCTTCGGCAGGCCCTGCGGGGCGAAAATTCCACGATCGATACGCGGGTAATATTTGACTCCAGCCTCGGCAAACGTGGGCACATTGGGCAACTGCTCCATGCGCTTCTCGGTTCCGACCGCCAGGGTCTTGATCCCCAGCGGCAGCATTTCCACGGCCGCGGGCGAGTTGGTAAAAACCACGTCCACGTGGCCGCCCATGATGGCCGGTTTCAGCTGGCCGGTCCCCTGGAACGGTATATAGGTGAACTTCACGCCGGCCAGTTTCTGAAATTGGAGTGCGGCCAGGTGTGGGCCGGAGTTCTTGCCCACTCCGCCGGCCGTTACCTTGCCCGGGTTGGCCTTGGCATAATCGATGAGCTCCTTGAGGGTATTGGCCGGGAACTCTTTTTTGGTGCACAGCGCAACCGGGGTGTTTTCGATCATACACAGGTAGGTGAAACCGTCCGTCTTGTAGGTGACGTCATTCATGGTCAGCGGCTGGGTGATAATGTGCGGCGCATTGAACCCGCCAATCGTGTATCCGTCGGGCGTTGCGGCGGACAGAAAATTCCAGGCCAGGGCGCCGCCGGCTGCTGGTTTATATTCGGGGACGAAGCGAACGCCAAAGGCCTTTTCAAGGAAAGGCTGCATGATCCGAAATTCGATGTCCGATTCGCCTCCGGCATTGAAGGCGATCATGTAGGTGATCTCCTTGCTTGGATAACCCGCCCCTGTGGCCAAAGCGGCCAGAGAAAGGACCAAAAACATGCCAGTAACCATCCCCAGAATTTTTTTCATTTTCCTTTTCCTTTCATGTTTGGTTGAAAACGTTAAGCTCAGGGCGCCGGCCATTTGGCCCGGACAGGATTGGGCTCCACGCCGGCTTGTGCCCGACATCGCTCAGATTTCGTCGTCCCCCAGCTTTTCCTTTAACTTGGCCCTCTTCTTTTGGATACCGGGTAGCATGGCCAGGACGATCAACAGCGTGGAAACGACCATAAACAGTGCCGACAGCGGCCGCCTCAGGAAGGTGGTGGGATCGCCCTGGGACATGAGAAGCGACAACCGCAGGCTGCTTTCCATCATCGGGCCGAGGACCAGTGCCAGGATCAACGGCGGCATCTCGAATTTATATTTTCGCATCAGGTAGCCTATGACCCCGAAGGCGATCATGAGGGTAATTTCCACCTGGCTGAAGTTCAGGCTGTAAACGCCGATGAGGCAAAAGACCAGGATCAGCGGGAAGAGGATGGTGTAGGGCACTTTCAAGACCTTGACCCAGAGGGGGATCAAGGGCAGATTCAACACCAGGAGCATGGCGTTCCCTATATACATGCTCACGATGGTGGCCCAAAACACATCCGGATACTTGCTGATGAACATGGGCCCGGGCTGAAGCCCATGGATCATGAAGGCGCCCAAGAGCACGGCAATCACCGAATTGGCGGGAATGCCGAGGGTGAAAAGGGGGATCATGGCTCCACTGGAAGCGGCATTGTTGGCCGCCTCGGGCCCGGCCACGCCCACGATATGGCCCGTTCCAAACTTCTCGGGAGTTTTGGAAATCTTCTTCTCCAAGGCATAAGAGCTGTAAGTGGAAATGACCGGAGCCGGTCCGGGTAGGACACCCATGAAAAACCCCAGGACCGTCCCCCGGATGATCGGCCAGAAGGACTCCTTCCAATCCTGGCGGTCGGGCAGAAGATTTTTAACCTTTTCCGTCACCAGAGTGGTCACCACCGCCCGCTCCACATTTATGAAGATCTCAGAAACGCCGAAGAGCCCCATGACCGCCGGAATGAAACCGATGCCATCCGTCAACTCCAGGATGCCGAAGGTGAGCCGCTGGGTGCCGGAGATGCTGTCCATGCCGATGGTGCCCAGGAGCAGGCCGAACATGGCGCTCAGGAGATCTTTCAGGATCGAACCCGAGGACATGTAAACGATGATCACGATACCCATGAGCAACAGGGAGAAGTATTCGGCCGGGCCAAAGGCCAGGGCGAACTTGGCCATGGGAGGCGCCACGAGCATGATCCCGACCGCTCCTATGGTCCCGGCTATGAATGAGCCGAATGCGGCGATTCCGAGCGCTGCTCCGGCCCGGCCTTTTTTCGCCATCTGGTGCCCGTCCAGGCAGGTGATCACGGAGGCCGCCTCGCCGGGCATAT
>JBFYWS010000581.1:0-3307 GCA_041310935.1 Desulfobacteraceae bacterium
GAGCAGCGCCAGACTGCGATACACCTCAAGGGTCTGGGCCCGGGTGTGCTCCCGGGAGCCGGAGTTGTCGATGACCCGCGTGGCCAGAGCTCTTTTTTGCTCGATCGGCATCTGGGAGCGGATGCGGGTGAGGGCCTCGGCCGGCGCGAGGCGGTCGCGGGCCATGAGGCGCGCGAGTTGGAGGGCCTCCGGCGCCACCACGAGGATCACCTCCGCCAGGCCGTGGTGCATGCCGGTCTCGAAGAGCAGCGGCACGTCCAGGATCACCACCGCATTCGGCTCGTCGCAGCGGATGCGTTCCAGGCGGCGGGCGGTCTCCTCGCGCACCCACGGGTGGATGAAGCGCTCGAGCACCTGTTTTTCAAAGGGTTCGTTGAAGACGATCTCGCCCAGGTGCCGCCGGTCGATCTCACCGTCCGGCAGCAGGATGCCCCGGCCGAAGTGCGCGACGATGTCGGCGTAGGCGGCGGTGCCCTTGCGGGCCGCCTCCCGCGCGATGGCGTCGGCATCGATGACCCGGGCCCCGGCCTCGGCCAGCACGGCGGAGACCGTCGATTTGCCGCTCGCGATCCCGCCTGTCAGTCCGGCGATCAGCACCTGCCTGCCCTTTACGAGTCCCTTAAGAGTGGAATTCTATGCGAAATGGAGACAATTCTGTTTTCAAATGGCATGCAGCGTTATAAATTCGAAGCACGAAATCCGAAATCCGAAACAAATCCAAATAACGGAATGACCGAAACGAAAAAAAAGCCCAATCAGATCGCAGGCCACCCGGTTTTGGTCATTGTTTTTTGAACATTTGAATTTGTTTCGAGTTTCGTGCTTCGGATTTCGAATTTGGTTCCGGCCTGACCGGGTTGGGCTGTTGAAAAAAAACGGCACTTCAGGCCCTGCGCCAGCTTACGATGTGCCCCTAAGCCATAAGCGAGGCCGGGGGGGTTGTCAACACCATGCGGGGATGCCGCCTTGCGTTGTTCCGATTCGGCCTTACTCTTTGGGGCATCGGATTCGACAATCCGGTCTAATAACAATTCACCCTCCAAGGAGGTTACAATCATGGCCAAAGAGAAACTCAAGATGGCTGCGGACGTCTGCTCTTACGTGGATGAGGAAAAAAACCAAATCAACCTTGAGATCTGCGTTCCGGGGGTCAAGAAGGAGAACATCAATCTGAAGATGCTGGACGACAGCTTCAGCCTGTTTGCGACACGGGCGGATTTCGATTACGTGGCCGCGTCGGCCTTCTGCTGCCCGGTGAAATCCAAGTCTGCCAAGGCCAGCTACAAGGATGGAATGCTCAAAGTGAGCGTCAAGCTGAAAGACCCCATGGCCGGCGCTCACACGGTGGCCATCCACTAACCCAACTCAGTCGCGAAGGTTGAAACCGCAGGCGAACGGCCTGCGGTTTTTTTATCCCGGGCTGCGACCACGCTCCCCCTGGGCCGGTTTTCGCCGGCCACGCTTGCCCCCCAAAAAAAAGTTTGACAAGCCTCCCGTATCTTGACTAATAGAGCCAGGAAACTTCTCGACTGTATCAGTCGACAAACAACCCTTTTTCCGCTTGAGCCAAAAGTAAGGTATGGCGCAAATTACGCCCAAAAAAAACCAGTACGCCCTGCGGGCGGTATTCGAGCTCGCCAAACACCAGGGGCGGGGCCCGACCAAGATTTGCCACATCGCTGATGCCCAGGCCATTCCGGCCCGATTCCTGGAGGTCATCCTGAGCAAGCTCAAGCACAGCGGCCTGATCGACTCCAAGCGGGGCTTCACGGGCGGCTATTTCCTGACCCGTTCCCCGGACCAGATCACGGTGGGCGACATCATGAGCTTCATGCAGGGGCCCACCCTAACGGCGGGCTGCGCCGCCTGCATCTCGAAGGTCAACTGCCCGTCGGGCCGCCACGGCTGCGCATTCTCGTCGATGTGGAACCGGGTCAACCGCGCCATTTTTAAGGTCTACGACGAAACCACGATCCAGGACCTGCTGGACAACGACCGCCAGCTCCAGGGCAAACGGCGGCAGTCAGCCACGCGAGCCTCCCAGACGAAACAAGGACACCGCTTATGACACAGGAACGATCTCTGCCTCTTCGGGCCGTACCCTTCATGACGGTCGCCGCGGCACTGGTGCTCGCGGCCTTCATCGGCTGCCACAATCCGACCAGCCCCCCCGAGGATGCGAACAAGCCCCGGGCCGACATCATCCGCATCGACGGCCTCAAGCAGTTCGGTAGCCTGGAAAGGCCCGCGGTGGTCTATCTGCACGAGAAGCACACCCAGGCCCTGGCCAAGAAAAGCAAGGACTGCGCCACCTGCCATCTGGCCGACAAAAAATACATGTCCACCAAATTCATGCGCCTGAAAGACGCCTCCAAGCAGCAGACGATGGACATCTACCACAACAACTGCACGGCCTGTCACCGCCAGACGGCCGCCGCCGGCGAGAAGGCCGGCCCCGTGGCGTGCAACGAGTGCCACGTCGACAGAGAGATCCCGTCCTCCTGGACGCAGATCGGCATGGACAAATCCCTGCATTACCGCCACGTGAAGGCCCAGGAGAACAAATGCGAGGTCTGCCATCACCAGGTCGACCCGCTTACCAAGAAACTCGTCTACGTCAAGGGCAAGGAGGATGACTGCCGCTACTGCCATCTCGACCAGACGGTCGCTAACGTCATCTCCATGCGTCTCGCCTCCCACGAACAGTGCATCGACTGCCACCGCAAGCGGCTTGCCCAGAACCAGGACGCCGGCCCGGCCTTTTGCGGCGGTTGCCACGATGCCGGATTGCAAAAGAAGATTCAAAAGCTCAAAGACGTCCCGCGGCTGATGCGGGGCCAGCCGGATGTTACCCTCATCCAGGCGGTCAAGAACGACGGGCAGAAAGTGGAACCGTTTACCCGCATGAGTGTGGCGCCCTTCAACCACATCGGCCACGAGACCTATAACGACACCTGTCGGGCCTGCCACCACTCCTCGATGGACGCCTGCGGCAAATGCCACACGCTGCAGGGGTCCAAGGACGGCAAGTTCGTCAACCTCCGGACCGCCATGCACCGCGTCTCCGCGCAGGCGAGCTGCATGGGCTGCCACGACGCTTTTCAGGCGGACAAGCGCTGCGCCGGCTGTCACGCATCAATGCCGCGCAAAGACTGGCCGGAGCTTGCCGGCTGTGTCAGTTGCCATATGCCCAAGCCCGCCGCAGTGACGCCGCAGACCGAGCCCAAGGCCATGGCGGCCATGCTGCTGGAGGCGCGCAAACCGGTGACCGCGACCTATTCGGACGAGGACATCCCGGAGACGGTGG
>JBFYWS010000593.1:0-9454 GCA_041310935.1 Desulfobacteraceae bacterium
GTATCTTGGGAAGGTCACTGATGTTGAGACGATGCGATGGATTGAGAACCTGTACTGCTGAAAAAGAACTGGGGCAGTGCGCTCATTCCCTGCCCCAGTTCATCTGCTTTTGGTGGATTCGGTCAGGAAAGGTGAAAAAATTTAGAACCGGATTAGTTTAGGATCATCGCCGAAGCCAAATCGTCAGCATCTACGGATAATATTGATCGGGTGAGACCTTTCTGGAGTAGTCGATCCTGAAAAGCCCACTTCGCGGAATTCGCCGCGATGGTCGTTGCTCTTTGATACGATAGGAGCCAATAGAAAATTTGGCGTAAAAATGCTGCTTTCCACCGCAGCAGCTTGTGAAAGTTCATCCCAGCACTGTTCAGAATGGCATTGAGCTGTTCACTAACCACTCCCTTGAGATGGCCCCGGTAGCCCGCGTCCACGAATGCATGCTCCGGATTACCAGCTACCCGCTTGGTCTGATCGAGGGCATCTTTGAGGGGGTGGCAATCATAGATGATAAAACTGTTGGCAGATGACATGGCGGGCCTGCATATGACACCCAACTGACCAACCAGAAAATCCGGCCAGCTATGACACAACTGGCTGCTTTATGGGAAACCTCTCCATCATCCCGTCGCCTGCATCATCAGCTCAGCAGTTCCCGCCCTAAAAGGTGATGCCGAGAGACAATCGGCAGCTCAATCCAGCGGACCGATGGGGCGCTTTGCAGAGCCGGGAACGGAAAGCGCGGCCAACTGTGCCTGGCCCCTTGAAGTCGCTGCCTGCAAGATCGGAAAGAATGCCTGAACAGGAAAGATTACAGCACTTGATGAAGGGCTTTCCCGAAGCCACCGATAGGGAGGCTTTGATCGTCGTGGCTAAGACGAAAATAGTAGATAATTCATTTTTCTTTCCAGGGCGAAATGACCCTCACCGCGACCTCCCGTTTGAGCCTGTCGTGGACTCTCGCTGCTACGACAACCCCCACCTGCGGTTCAGTTCCTCATATCGGCGGAAATCGCACGCCAGCCCTTCCAATTCCGGCGAGTTAGGGGCGTAGCGGTGGGCTCGGAACAGCATCTGGCAGAACACGTTCTTGAATGGCATGATCATGGGGTTGATCCATTCCCAGCAGATCTCTCCCGGCGGGGTGACCTCGAATACCCTTCCCGACTGGCCCTCGCAGATCAACGTGTTGCCGTTTGTTAACCTCTCGGCGCCGCCGATGTGGCCTGAAAAAAAGCTGAAGACCACTTGTGGCTGGTACTGCCAGACGATTTTGTCGGTGGCCGGGTCGACCTCCACCACCCGCGAGTGCGGAACCACCGGGTGATGCGTACCGTTGTCGAAGACCAGCACGTTGCCCTCCGGAGTGAAGCTCGCATCGTGCTGGTGGCTCAAGTGGATCCGGCCCCATTTCCACTCCAGCTTGCCGGTTTCCCAGTCGATGATGGCGACCCGGCTGATTTCGCGGAAGCTCAGGAGCAGCTTGCCGCCGCGTATGTCCACAGAATTGCAATGGGTCCACTCGTGCAGGAATTCCCGGGCACAGCAATGGTCTTCATCCACCTTGAAATGCTCCCAGGCGTTCCAGCTCTTGACCACCTCGCCCTGGGGCGTGATCTCGACGATCGTATCCGATAGAAACCCCTTCAGGTCCCGCGGGCGCCCGCCCACCCCCAGGCCGGCCATGAAGAAGCTGACGTGCTCCGGGTCGGCCCACTGGTTCTTCTCCTCCTCCCGGCTCATGCCGCCGATCACGCACTCGGCGATCGTCGGATCGCATTGCGCCCAGGTGATCAGGATCGTGTTGCCGTTCGGAAGGCGGAACATGTCGTGGTGAAAGGACGGATGCTCGAAACGCCAACGCACGCGGTTGTCCTTGTCGATTTCGAGCAGGATATCGGTCGTGCCGGCGGCCTGTCCGGCGCCGACCTGGTGTTCGGGCACTTTCTGCTGGCCGCGCACGAGCAGCGTCCCGCCCGGCAGGAGATAGCCGTAGCCGGGCATGAAATCCGGGGCCGACCAGGAGTGCACGATCCGGCCGGCAGCGTCGATAAGATAGGTGGCTCCGCCGCCGACCGGGGTGACGAGCGTTAAGCCGCCCTCCGAGCGCGCGTCGCGATGGGTCAAACCGGTCTTACGAAAAGGCGACCATCCCATAATCATCTCATCCTTTGATTGATCAGCTCCGGGGCGAGATCGATCTCCATCCCCTCTTCACCGAAAACGATCTCCCCGCTGAAGACCGCGGCCATGTCGGCGACGGCGCGCTCGCGGTCGCCGGGACGGGCGAGGCGCGGGCCCTGGTGGGCAACGATAAGACGCAGGGCACCGGCCGCCCGAGCGAGCTCGGCGGAGTCCAGCGTGCCGCAGAACCCCGAAAGAAGCGTTTCCGACATGTTCGCCTGGTGGTCCCAGACGTTGACGACGAGGGTGTCCGCACCGGCCGCGAAGGCTTCGAGGCCGGGGTTGCGGCCGGCGTCGCCGGTGACGACAAGCGCCCCGCCCTCCCATTCGATCCGGTAGCACAGACAGTCGAGCAGCGGCTGGAGGTGAACGGCATGGCCTGCGCTCACCCGGCAGCGGCGGGTTGCGACCGCGGCGCCGGGAGCGATCTCGCGCACCTCGAACGCGGGGGCCGGCCGCGGCAGCCGCCCGCCGCGGCCGGCATAGACCGCGCGGCTCGCCGGATGCTCGACCCGCGCGCGCCAATCGTCGGCAAAGGCGCCCGCGGGCCCGATCAGCTTCGCGGTGAAGGCCGCGGTCGGCGCGGGCCCGTAGACCTTGAGCGGTGGAACGCCGGGCCGCTCGTGGTCCCAGCGGCAGAGCAGAAAACAGGGGGTGTCGGCGTTGTGGTCGTAATGGTGATGGGTGAAAAAAAGATGCTCGATTTCGGTCGGCGCGATCCCGGACTTCACCAGTTTGTGCGTGGCGGCCGGCCCGCAGTCGAACATCAGGCGCTCGCCGCCGGCCGTCAAGACCAGGCAGCTTCCGAAGCGCTCGGGCGTCGGCGAGGGCGTCCCGCAGCCGACGATCAGAAGGCTTGCTTTCTTGCGCATGGCAACCGCGGGCATGAATGAGGGCTCCTCTTCCGCTATTCTCTTGTGGGAGCGGCTTCCCAGCCGCGATCATCGTGGCTGAAAGCCACTCCCACAGGGATATCTTTACAACCGAACCTATAGGATGGCGCGGCGCCATAACCGGCTTTTTGCGAAGTCATCAATTCTTGACCCGCTCGAGTTGTGCCGCGGCCCGCCGCACGGCGCTGTTCCAGCATCCCCGGGCCTGGACGTTCACCTCGGCTTCGGCCCGCTCCTTAAAAAGCAGGCCGTAGCAGCCCCAGGCCGCCGCATTGTCCGGGGCCGCCTCCACCAACCACTCGGCGAGCTGGCAGGCGAGCGCTGTGCGGCCTTCGGCCCGCAGCCGCTCGATCCGGCGCAGCATCGCATCCGCTCCGCCCGCAAGCCCGATCACCTCACAACCCAGATCGGCGTAGTCCGGCGGAAAGAGTTCGGCCGGCCGGCCCGAGTAGTAGCCGGCGTAGCGCTTGAACACCCCGCGGGCGACGAAGACCGGATGCCCGTAGACCGGTGGCAGCCACTTGGAGCGCGCAAGCTCCTCGGGAAGCTTCAGGCTGTTGATCGTCTCCTCCAGGATTAGGCTCCTGTTCAGACAGGCCACCACGTGGTCCTGAATGAAATGCAGGTAGCGCGCCGTCGTCAGCAGGCAGTCGCGGACCGCATCCGCGCCGTAGACCACCGGCCCGTGGCCGGGGCAGAGCACCTCGGCCCCGAGGGCCGCCATCTCCTCGCAGGCCCTGGCGTTTTCGAGCGCGAAGCGCTGCATCTTGAAGGGATTGCCGAGGTTCGGGGCCGTCCACTGGAAAAGGTCCCCGCAGGCGAGCACCCGTCGCTTGACATCGTAGACCCAGACCGAGTCCTCGGTGTGCCCGTGGCCGTGGACGACGAGAAAAGGAAATTCCCCGAGGCTGAGCATCAGCCGGTCCTCGAATTCGACGTCGGGGTATACGAAGATGTCCTCGAGGTCGAAATCCACCTGGAACTGACGCTTGTCGGTGGCGATGCGGTGGCCCTCGAGGAGCTTGTTCTTGTCGATCCGCTGCCGCAGGCTGCGGTGGCCGATCACCCGCGGCCGGGCGAAGCCGCGGCCGAGGTTGTCCTTGACGTAGTGCGCGACCCCGAGGCAGTGGTCGACGTGGCCGTGCGTGACGACGATCGCATCGAACGGAAGATCCGTGTGCCGGCGCAGGGCCGCGATCGCCTCCGGCGCCTTGAACCCGAGCTGGCAGTCCACCTGGAGCAGCCGGTCGCCGCAGGCGAAGGAGACCGAATTCGCGACGCTGTAGACATGGAAGACTCCGGGCGCGACCTCCTCTGGCGGGCCGATATAGACATAGGCCGCCTCCTCGCGACCCTTGCCCGGGTGATTGCCGAAGGCGAGGACGATGTCGGCCAGATGTTTTTTCAAGACGGGAAGCACGTCCATGGTTCGTTTCCTTTCCATCGAAGACCGCCGGAAAGCTCAGACCTTCGCCAGGTTGCGGCCGGCGCGCGAGAGACGCCAGATCGACAAGAGGGTTAGCAGTAGAAAAGCGAGGGCGATCGGGTGCTGGAAGAGCCGCGTCCAGTCGCCCTGAAGGGTGATGAGCGACTGGCGCAGGCGCAGTTCGATCATGGGCCCGAGGATGAAGCCGATCAGAAAGGTCACGAAGGAGAGATCGAGCT
The DNA here is from genome assembly GCA_041310935.1 of Desulfobacteraceae bacterium. Taxonomy (GTDB): domain Bacteria; phylum Desulfobacterota; class Desulfobacteria; order Desulfobacterales; family SpSt-501; genus SpSt-501. The sequence continues at coordinate 4,740 of JBFYWS010000593.1, forward strand.
TCTTCATCAGGTACCCCAGCACCCCGAAGAGGATCACGAGCCAGACGGCGAACATCCCATTGCCCTCCATGAAGGCGCCGATGAAGCAGAGATAGACGACCACCGGGCAGAGGACCGCATCCGGAATGCGGGTTAGCTGGGAGAAGACCTTGAGCCCGGCCTGGCCGATCGGCAGCATGAGGAAGCTTGCGAGCAGGATCGTGCCGTAGATCCCGTAGATCAGCCGCGGGTTTTGGGCGAACATGAGCGGCCCGGGGGTCACCCCGTGCACCATTAAGGCGCCGATCAGCATCGCGGCGGCCACCGAGCCGGGGATGCCGAGCGCGAAAAGCGGGATCAGGGCTCCGGCCGTAACGGCGTTGTCGGCCGACTCCGCGGCCGCCACCCCTTCGAGTTCGCCCTGCCCGTATCGCTCCGGGTGCTTCGAGGCCTTCTTCGCCAAGCTGTAGCTGAGGAAGGAGGCGATCGTCGCCCCCAGCCCCGGGAGGATCCCGATGACCGTGCCGATCACGCTGCCGCGCACGAGGGTGCGCCAATAGCCCTTGAACTCGCCCCAGGTGATCCCATCCTGGGGCTGGATGCGGACGGCGTCGGCCTCGGCTGTCCCGGCCGGGGCGGTCAGCGAGGCCTCGATCTGCAGCATCATCTCCGAGAGCGCCAGCACACCGACCCCGACCGCGAGCAGCGGGATCCCGTCCTGGAGATCGACGAACCCGAAGGTCAGCCGCGGCACGGCAGTCTCCGCGTCGAGCCCCACGTTGGCGCAGAAAAGGCCGAGGAGGCCGGCGATCAGCCCCTTGATGAGCGAGGGGCCCGAAAGCGCCGCAATGAAGGTGAGCGAAAAGAGCAGGACTGCGCAGATTTCGATCGGGCCCATCTTGAGCGCCACTTTGGCGAGCGGGGCTGCGCTCAAGACCAGGATGACGGTGGCGAAGAGGTCCCCGAAGAAGGCGGCATAGAGCGCAACCCCGAGCGCCTTCTTCGCCTTTCCCTGGCGGGTCGCGGGATAGCCGTCCAGGCAGGTCGCGGCCGAGGAGGGCTCGCCCGGCGCGTTCAGCAGAATGGAGGTGATCGCCCCGCCCGCCGCCCCGCCCTTGCTGATGCCGATCAAAAGCGCGATCGCGGCGAGCGGCGAGAGATGATAGGTGAACGGCAGGCAGATGGCGAGCGCAGTCACCCGATTCAAGCCGGGCAGGACGCCGACGATGTAGCCGACGATCAGGCCGACCAGGAGCGCAAAGAGGCTTGCGAAGCTGAAGACGTCCGAAAAAGCCCCCGTCAGGTGTTCCATGCGTCTATGCCTCCCTCTGCGGGCGAATGTCGGTTTAGAGCGCCTTTAAAATATATTTGAGCACGCCGTAGCAAAGGCCGGCCGTGCCGGCAGCGACCGGCAAAACAATGGCCGGCCGTCGCAGCCCCATGCAGAGCATGAAGCCTCCCACGACGAGGATCCCGCCCCACAGGAACCCGAGCGCATGGATCAAAAGCCCCGACACGGCGAGGGAAACCACCGTGAAGGCGAGCCAGCGCAGGCCGGAAGCCGTGACGACCGGACCGGCCTCGGGTTTGCCGAAAAGCAGCGCCCGGACCATCAGCAGCAGCGACAACCCCAGCACGATGCCCATGACGAGATTGGCCATGAAGGCCGGCGGGAGCGAGCTCGGATCGGAGGCGTAAGGGATCTGGGCCGGAATGACCACCGCCAGCATCGTTAGGGCGAAGAGCGCCAGGATGCCGCCGGTCAGCGCATCGGTTTTTCGTTTCATGCAATCTCCAGGCTATTTCTGCTCCTCGGCCATCTTTTTATAATCCGTACTCATCTTTTTCATGGCGGCGGTGGTCTTGGCTGAATCGAGATACATCGGTACCCAGTGGATGTTGTCCTTCATCAAGGTCACGTATTCCGGGTCCTGGATAGCCTTGGCGAAGGCCGCCGAAAGCTTCTGGATTACGGGATCGGGCACCCCTTTGGGCGCGGTGATGACGACATAGTTCTCGAAAACGATTTCGTAGCCGAGCTCCTTCAAGGTGGGCACCTCGGGAAAGTCCGCCAGGCGCTCGGCCCCGAGCCCGGCTATCACCGTGACCTGTCCGGCCTTGGCATAGGAGTAATGGATCCCGCCGCTGAAGCCGAAGTCCGAATGCTTGCCAAGGACCGAAGTGATGATCTCGGCGCCGCCCTTGGTGGGGATCGCGGAAAACTGCACGCCTTCCTTCTTGGCGATGGCGCGCGTGAAGACCTTGTCAATGGGCATCATGGAGGCATAGGTCATGCTTCTTTTCTTGGCCTCGGCGATCATGCCCTTCCATTCCTTCCACGGCGCCTCACTGTTGGAAACAAAGGCTTCCTGGGCCTTGCCGGCCACGGCGATGAAAATGAAGTCATCCGGCGCGTAGGTGGTCTCCCCCGGGTTGTAGGTGTAGGCCGTGGACATGTTCAGGCAGAGGGTATGGCCGTCCGGTTTGGCGGACTTCAGGGTGGTCGCCGCCACGCCGCCTCCGGCCCCGGGCTTGTTTTCGACCACCATGGGCTGGCCGAGCAGAATGCCGGTCGACTTGGCGAGAATCCGCGCCACAGCATCGACGTTGCCGCCGGCCTGAAAGCCCACCACCATTTGGATGGGCCGCTCGGGATAATCCGCAAACGCCGGCGCGCCGCCGAAACAGATCCCCATCAGAACGATTGCCGCCAATGAAATGTACCGCCTCGTGTTCATGCTTCACCTCCCGGAGAGCTGGGTTACTCGGTTGACTCGATTCCCGCCAGGCGATAAGCCCCTTGTGGATGCGAGGCGCTGCCCGACATGCCGCGCCGGCTGATTTCCGTGAAATAGATCTCGTCCCACTCGACGTTGGCGAGGTTGACATCGGTACCGAACTGCTTGACCAGCCAGAAGAGGACTTCCGTCTTGTAGGCCTTGGTCACGTCCGGAAGTACGGCCACGGGCAGCTCGAACATGATCCGCTCCAGGCTTACCCGCTGCGCGAGGGCCTCGATCGCATCCGTCCGGATTTCACCGTGAAAGAGCTCGTGCGCCTCGAGCAGAACGAGCGATGCCCCGGCTTCCAGGCAGTTTTCCACGTCGGCGATCAGGGCTTCGTCCGTCATGCCGCCTTCCTTGCGCCCGACCTCGCCCATGACCTGCATGCCGAAGTCGTTGACAGCTTTCGCGATCACCGCCTTTTTTTCCTTCGGATCGATCCGCAGCAGATTGTCGGAGACCTCGATACCCTTGAAACCTGCGGCCGCGGCCTCGCCCAAAAATACCTCGAAATTGCCCTGGGCGAGGGCCAGCTCGGTGAACAACCCTCCTGGAAAGGTGAAAATGCCTTCACGGGAATAGATGTCGATTTTTTGCCTGAGGGTTTCGGCGGGCATGATGCGCGGAATGCCGGCGGCGATCTTGGCCTCGTCCACGTAGAGCCCGAAGGCCTCGAGACAGTCGCGCTGCAGGCCGAGGGGCAGGCCCCAGTCGATCATCATCGTCAGACCCCTGCGCCGGGGCTTCGGCGTCCGCTCAGGTATCGGGATGCCGGCGAATGGAAACCGAACCACTTCGGTCATGTGTCCTCCAACTCAAGGCCAGGTTCAAGGCGCGCGAGCACCCCCGACGCGAGGCGTACTCCCTCGCTTTTTGCAAAGCCATCAGGGTTGGGCTTCGTAAAACCCCATGTAGCGGCTGATCTCGGCCGCCGTCTTCATCAAGGCTTCCACCAGAGGCGACTGTTTTTTGCCGCACAGATCGTTTTCACCGCCCGTCAGGCTGATTGACGCCGCCAGGCTTCCGCCGCTTTGAAAGAGAGGTACCGCCAAGCTTACGCGTGCCCGGGCGAGCTCCTGGTTGTTTATCGCAAAGCCCCGTGAGCGGGTCTCCAAGATCTCCTTTTTGATCTTCGTTTTTGAGATGAGGGTACGGGCGGTGTAGGCCACCGGCTGGAGTTTTTTAAGATAGGTTTCCATCTCTGGCGGATCGAGATGGGCCAGCAGTGCACGGCCGAGCGCCGAGCAATAAGCCGCCACCCGGGGTCCGATCCGGGCTGCAGTGGCTTCGGTGTCCTGGCGCGACACATTAAGGGTGATGAGCGCAGCATCCGAGTCCCAGATGGCGACCCGACAGATCAAGTCGGTTTGCTCCGCAAGCCGGTGTGCCGGCCCGCTCGCCTTCTGGTTGATTTCTAGCGTTCCAACCATGATCGATCCCATGGTGAACAGCTTGGGCCCCAGGCTGTACCGTCGGGTTTCGGGGTCCTGCTGCAGGAAGCCTGTCACCGTTAGGGTGCTAACAATATTGTGGGTGGTCCCCTTTGGCAGCCCCATCGCCTTGGCAATCTCGGAGATGCCCCAGCGCGGCTGAGAGAAGGAAAAAAGGGATAGTATCCCGATAGCTTTTTCAACAGATTGAATCATTTTAAAGCTCCATAATGTGGAACGCTGTTCTACCTAAATGAACTACAATGCGAAGAACTTGTCAACCATTTTTTTATGCGCGTTGTTTTTTTGATTCGGCTTCAATTTATTGGCATGGTTTTGAAGGGAGTGGGGAGCAAAATGAAAAGCTCCAGTTAGGGACTGATGAAAACCCTGCTACCGTCGAACTGGATTGATCTTTTTAGATGCAGCGGCCTGAATTTTCAAAAAGAGGCAGAAGTGTAGAAATTTCAAGCAGTCGATTTCATTTAGGGGCCAGAATAGAACCATAGTCATTCGTGCCTGC
>JBFYWS010000122.1:0-5127 GCA_041310935.1 Desulfobacteraceae bacterium
CCCCGGTCAGGAACACCTCGATCTTCCAGTTGTGCCCGTGCATGTTTTCGCATTTCGTTCCGACCATCGTCAGCCGATGGGCGGCGGCAAAGCGGGTCACCACCTTCAGTTCGTACATCCCCTGTCCCTCATTAATTGGCGGCGCTCGACGAGCCGCCCTTGAGTATGTGTTTGAGCTTGTTGGAAAATTTGCCTTTTTCGAGCTTGGCGAATTCGCGCAGGAGCTCCTCCTGCTTCTTGGAGAGGCTGGTGGGGGTCTTGATCATGACCTGAATGACCTGCTCTCCCCGCTTGCGGTTGCGCAGCGACGGGATCCCCTCGCCGTGGAAGTAGAACACGTCCCCCGGCTGTGTGCCTTTCGGGATTTCCAAATTATGGCTGCCCTCCAGGGTGGGTACTGCGATCGTGTCTCCCAAAGCCGCCTGCACGAACGAGATGGTCACCTGGCAAACCACGTCGTTGTCCCGGCGCTCGAAAAACTCGTGGGGTTGGACGTGGATGAAAACGTAGAGGTCTCCCGGGGGGCCGCCGTGTTGCCCGGGCTCGCCCTCACCGTTCAGACGCAACCGGGAGCCGTTGTCCACCCCGGCCGGGATTTTTACAGATACGCGCTTGGTGACCCGGACCTGGCCGTTGCCGCGGCAGGTCGGGCAGGGCCGGGCAATCATCTGGCCGTTGCCGCGGCAGACGTGGCAGGTGGTCCGCACGGTGAAAAACCCCTGAGACCGAGAAACCTGCCCGGACCCGCCGCACTGCCGGCAGACCTCGGGCTGGGTGCCCTTCTCGCAACCGTTGCCGCGGCAGTCGCCGCAGGGTTCAAGCTTGGCGACGTCGATCTCGGTCTCGGTGCCGAACGCCGCCTGCATGAAGCTCAGGGTGAGGTCATAGCGCAGGTCCGCGCCCCGCTGTCCCCGGGTGCGGGACCGGCCCCGGGTGCTGAAGCCGAAGAAGTCTTCAAAGATGTCGCCGAAGCTTGAAAAAATGTCCTCGAACCCGCCGAAACCGGAGAACCCGGTCCGCTCGAGCCCCGCGTGCCCGAACTGGTCGTACAGGGCGCGCTTCTCGCGGTCGCGCAGCACCTCGTAAGCTTCGGCGGCTTCCTTGAACTGCTCTTCGGCCTGCTGGTCGTCGGGGTTGCGATCGGGGTGGAATTTGAGGGCGAGCTTGCGATAGGCCGATTTCAGCTCATCCTCGGAGGCGATCCGGTTGACACCCAAAACTTCGTAGTAATCCCGTTTGCTCGTCATAAGATTTCACAGGCAATGAGTGGAGTGTCGGAGACGGCCGCTGGCGGGTCTGCGACGGGGTTTATGATAATGCACGTTCGCCGAAAGTCAATTTGCCCGTCAGGATGCCGTCAGGTCGATTGTTGCGCCGGTGTTCTGGGTGCTGTAGCCCCCCAGGGCCTGCACCCGTTTCCTGAATTCCGCCGAGACGATGGTGTCGAGCAGAATGCGGATGTTCTCCGTGTCGTAATGCTCCGCGGGGATGACGAGGTCGTACTGTTCGGTGACCACGGGAATGAAGTCCAGCTCCAGAGCCTTGGCGGCCGCGAAGATACCCAGGCCGGCGTCCGCGCTTCCGCTCAGCACAGCGACGGCAACCGACATGTGCGTGAACTCCTCCACGCCATAGCCGGTGATGCCGGCCGGGTTGATTCCCAGCTGGTTGAGGCGGTAGTCCAGCAGGATGCGCGTGCCCGAGCCGGCCTGGCGGTTGATGAAGCCCACATCCGGCCGGACGAGGTCTGCGATTCCGCGAATGGCCTTCGGGTTGCCGCGCCGCACGATCAGCCCGTTGTCCCGCAGGACCAGGGTCACGAGCTTGACGGGCCTGCCCGGGAGGTATTTGCGGATGTAGGAGACGTTGTAGGAGCCGTCCGCGGTGTCCAGCAGGTGCGAGCCGGCCAGGTGGCAGGCCCCGCGCTTGATGGCCATCAGGCCACCCATGCTGCCGACGTGGCTGGAGGACAGGGACAGCCGGCCGCGGGCGGTCTTGAGCTGGTCGGCCAGCACGTCGAGCGTGTTGTCGTGACTGCCGACGATGACGATGGTGCGTTTCAGTTCGGAGACCGGCCGCAGCAGGTCGGCCGCCACGCGCTCGTTTTCCTTGATGCCCTCGGTGTCCGCAGGGATGCGGATGATGCCGTCGGCCTCGGTGATGGAGGTGATCTGGCCCGCCCCCCGGGGCATGGGGGTCGCAACGATGCGGCCGCTCACCTCGCCGAGTTTGACGCGCACGAACTCCTCCAGGCCAAGCTTGGAGGCGATCTTGCGGGTGGGCTCCACGGTGACGGTAGTGCGCGCCGGCTCCGGCTGGCCCAAGAGTTCCGCGAGCAGGGGCCGCACCAGCTGCTCGAAAACGATGATGGCCGAGACGGGGTAACCGGGCATGCCGAAGGCGGGTACACCGCCGACGTGCCCGACCACCGCCGGTTTGCCGGGCATGATGGTGACCCCGTGGACGAAGACCTCGCCGAGTTCGGCGATGACCGCACGGGCAAAGTCCTCCGAGCCCGCCGACGAGCCGCCGAGGATCATGACCGCCTGGTAGCCGCCACCAAGCGCGGCTTCCACGGCGGCTTTGATCCGGGAGGTGTCGTCGGCGACCATCGGGTGCCGCGTGACCGCCCCCCCGCAGGATTCCACGAGGGCTCCCAGGACGAAGGAGTTGGTTTCCAGCACCTGGCCGGGTTTGAAGGCCCTCAGCGGGGTCTCGCGCCAGTCGACCAGCTCCGAGCCGGTGGGGATGATCAGGACACGGGGCCTGGTTTTGACCGGCACGGTGAACACCCCGCCGGTCAAGAGCGCCCCCACGCAGTAGGGCGTGATCCGGTGGTGGCGGGCGAAGAGCAACTCAGTGGCGACGATGTCCTCGCCGACCCGGCGCACGTGCTGCCAGGGGAAGGCCGGCGCCTCGATGACGACGTGCTGCTCGTCGGTGACCTGGAGGTTTTCGATCATGATCACCGCGTCGGTGCCACCGGGCAGGACGTTGCCGGTGTTGACGAAGAAGGCCTGCCGCCCGACCGAAAGCGTGCGCGGCTGGGATTCGCTGGTGCCGTATGTGGTCTCGGCCTTCACGGCGACTCCGTCCATGGCGGCGGCGTGGTAGTTCGGGGCGGAGATAACCGCAAACACCGGTTCGGCCAGCACCCGGCCGACCGCCTCCGGGACCGGAATCGTCTCGGCGGCCAGGGACTGCAGCGGCACCAAGCGTTCACGGACGATCGCCCGGGCTTCGTCGAGGCTCTTCATTTTTAAATATACGTTTCGTGCCATTTTTTCCTTCAAAAGAGCATCACTTCGACTTCGGCCCCCTGGTCGAGCCCTTCCACATTCTTGCCGATCTCGATGACCCCGTCCGCCTTGACCATCGTGTTGAGCAGGCCGGATTTGCCCAGGATCGGCTCGGCCCAGATCCCTTCCGCGCCACGCACGAGCCGCACGCGCACGAAATCCGTGCGGCCCTGGGCCGAGGCGACGTTGCGGTTCAGGCGGGCGGGGATGCGGGTGTCTTGCGACAGGAGGTCGGAGACGCCGGCGAGATGGCGCAGAAACGGCCGCACGATGCGGGCGAAAACGACCATCGCGGAGACGACGTGGCCGGGCAGCCCCCAGAAGGGCTTGCCGAGGACCCGGGCGAGGATGGTGGGCTTGCCCGGGCTGATGGCGATCCCGTGCACCAGGATCTCCGAGCCGGGGAAGGCCGCGATGACCTCGACGGTGAAATCCCGCACGCCAACGGAGCTGCCGCCTGAGACCAGCAGCATGTCGCAGCGATCCAGCACCCGCGCGCAGGCCGCGTGCAGTGTGGCAAAATCATCCTTGACGATCCCGAACGCGAGCGGGACCGCGCCGGACTCGGCGATCAGCCCGGCCAGGGTGTAGCTGTTGACGTCCCGGATCTGGCCGGGCCCGGGGGTAACGTCGGTGGGGACGACCTCGTCGCCGGTGGAGATGATGCCGACCACCGGTCGGCGGGTGACCCGCACGCGTGTGCGCCCGAAGGCCGCCAGCACGCCGGTGTCCTGAGGCCTCAGCCGGCGTCCGCCGCAGGCGATCATCGCGTTTTTTTCGAAATCCTCGCCGGCCGTGATGACGTGCTGGCCGGGTGCGACGCTGCGCAGGACCTCGATGGTGGCCTCGTCCAGCGCATCGGCGTGCTCCAGCATCACAACGCTGTCGGCGCCGGGCGGCAGCATTCCGCCGGTGGCGATGCGGGCCGTCTGGCCGGCCGCGATGGGAAACCCCGGCGACTCGCCCATGGCGATGGAGCCAACCACCTGGAAGAAGGCGGGGCTGGCCTCAGCCGCACCGAAGGTCGAGGCCGCCTGAACGGCATACCCATCGACGGTGGAGCGTGCAAAGTCCGGGAGGTCGGCGTCGGCCATGACATCCTGCGCCAGGATACGGCCTGCGGCTTCGGTGAGCGGGATCTCTTCTGCGGGCAGCCGGGCAAAGGAGGGGGCGAGCGCGAGCACCTGCCCGACATCCAGGACTTTGAAGAACTCTTTCGTCATCAAAACATTCAAACCCTTTTCCACGAATGTGCCAACTATTTATATTAGCAGAAAGCCTGCGGCAACTCAAAGTCAATTTCTGCGCTTGCAAAATCCTGAATACAGGATATAATCCCACGTCAACAGCGGTCCGGGCGGTTTCTACGGCCCGCCGCAATTCGCTTATGAGGAAGGTTACCTACTTTTATGATGGATGATTCCGAGGCGCCCGAGGCGCCTGATGTAACCCCGCGCGCGGACAAACCGGACTTCCTGACCGAGAAGCGGTTTGACGGGTTCGAACTACCGCCCGAGGTGATGGCCGGCCTGAAGGACGCCGGGTTCGAACACTGCACACCGATCCAGGCGCAGGCCCTGCCGGTCCTGCTGCAGGGCCGCGATGTGGCCGGGCAGGCCCAGACCGGAACCGGCAAGACCGCCGCCTTCCTGGTGACGGTCATCAGCCGACTGCTGGCGGTGCCGAACCGCAAGACCGGGCTGCCCCAGGCCCTGATCATGGCCCCCACCCGCGAACTCTCACGGCAAATCCACGAGGAGGCCCAGGTCCTCAGCCGGCACACGGACATCACCCTGCTCGAGGTGGTGGGCGGCATCGACTACCGGGA
>JBFYWS010000617.1:0-3180 GCA_041310935.1 Desulfobacteraceae bacterium
CGCTGCCTTATTTGCCCCTCAGGGTTCCGGGGTCCCTCGAACCCGGCAGCATGAATCTTCCCCTTCGATCATCTTTTTGTTGACATAACACCGATGGAATTGTAATTTCAAGAATTTGTAAAGCATGGGCGATGTTTGATGTTCGAGAACCTCAGCGACAAACTTGAATCCGCCTTCAAGAAGCTTCGGGGGCACGGCAAGCTCGACGAGAAGAATATCGATGAGGGCCTCAAAGAGGTCCGCATGGCGCTTCTCGAAGCCGACGTCCACTACCGGGTGGTGAAAAGCTTCATTGAAGGCGTGCGCAGCCGCGCCCTGGGGCAGGAGGTGATGGCCAGCCTCACCCCCGGCCAGCAGGTGGTCAAGATTGTCAACGAGCAGCTCACCGAGCTGATGGGCTCGCGCCACGAAGAGCTGAACCTTGCGGGGCTGGCACCCGCATCGGTGATGCTGGTCGGGCTGCAGGGCTCCGGCAAGACCACCACCGCCGGGAAGCTCGCGGTCCTGCTGCGGAAGAAGGGCCGGCGGCCGTTCCTGGTGCCGGCGGACGTCTACCGCCCGGCGGCCATCGACCAGCTCAAGACCATCGGCGAGCAGGTCGGGGTGCCGGTGTTCGCCTCCGCGGCGGACCAGGACCCGGTGCAGATCTGCTTGAACGCCAAGGCGGCGGCGTTTCAGAGCGGCTGCGACACCCTGGTGCTCGACACCGCCGGCCGGCTGCACATCGACGAGGAGCTCATGGCCGAGCTCGGCCGCATTAAAGATGCCATGCGGCCCTCGGACATTCTGCTCGTCGCCGACGCCATGACCGGCCAAGACGCGGTCAACATCGCCGCGTCCTTTAACGAGCGGCTGGACATCGGCGGCGTCATCCTGACCAAGATGGACGGCGATGCCCGCGGCGGCGCGGCCCTGTCCATTAAGTCCATCACCGGCAAGCCGATCAAGTTCGTCGGCGTCGGCGAAAAACTGAGCGCCCTGGAGCCGTTCCACCCCGAGCGGATGGCCGCGAGCATTCTCGGGATGGGGGACGTGCTCGGCCTGATCGAAAAGGCCCAGGCGGTGGTGGACGAGAAGCAGGCCGCCGAGCTCGAAAAGAAACTGCGCAAGAGCCAGTTCAGCCTGGAGGACTTCCGGGACCAACTGGTTCAGGTGCGCAAGATGGGCTCCCTGTCGGACATTCTGAAAATGGTCCCGGGGATGGGGAAAATCAAGCATCTCAAGAATCTCGAGATCGATGACCGGGAGTTCGTCAGGATTGAAGCCATCATCAATTCCATGACGGCCCAGGAGCGCCGGAAGTACGCCATTATCAACGGCAGCCGGCGCCGCCGGATTGCCGCGGGCAGCGGGACGCGTGTCCAGGACGTCAACAACGTGTTGAAAAACTACACCCAGATGTTGAAAATGCTGAAAAAGTTAAACCAAGGCGGCCTCCGCAGGGGGATGCTGCCGTTTTAAAGGAGAATGCACGACATGGCAGTTAAAATCAGACTGGCCCGACACGGTGCCAAGAAAAAACCCTATTACCGGATCGTGGTCGCCGACAACGACAGCCCGCGGGACGGCCGTTTTTTGGAAAACGTGGGGACCTATGACCCCCAGTTCAACCCCGTCAAGCTGACCGTGAAGCCGGAGCGGGTGCGCTACTGGCTGGACAAAGGGGCCACCCCCACCGACACGGTTAAAAATCTTTTGAAAAAAGAAGGGGTGTTGGCCCGCAAGGCTTAGCCGCTGCTTCAAGCCCCAGAGCCGGTGACGGCGCCGCGACAGTGTGTGCGTGCGTCTGAGTGTCGTTCGGGATTTTGAAGCTGCTTTCGCTTGGGTCGGTCCATTTCCGTTGCTCTCAGCCACCCGAAAAGGAGCCGGAGCCATGAAAGAGCTGATCACCCGTATTGCAAAGGCGTTGGTGGATAACCCGGACCAGGTCCTGGTCAGCGAGATCGAGGGGAACCAGACCTCCGTGCTCGAGCTCAAGGTCGCCAAGGAGGATCTGGGCAAAGTCATCGGCAAGGAAGGACGGAATGCCAGGGCCATGCGCATCATTCTCGGCGCCGCTTCGGCCAAGCTGAAGAAGCGCACGGTTCTGGAGATTCTCGAGTAGATGGTGCCGGATTCACGCTACGTCCTCATAGGCCGGATTGCCGGGGTTCACGGCATGGGCGGCAACCTGAAACTGCGCTCCTACGCGGAGTCGCCGGAACTTTTCGCGCCCGGCTGTTTGCTGCTTGCCGCCCGGGGTGACGGGACGGAGAACGTCTATGAGGTCAACTGGGTCCAGACCCAGGGGCGCACGCCGCTGCTGTCCCTGAAAGGGGTTAGCGACCGCCGCCAGGCCGAGGACCTCGTCGGATGGGATCTGTTCATTGAAAAGGCGCTGCTGCCGGAACTGGAGCCGGGCACGTACTATTGGGACGACCTGATCGGTATGGACGTCTTCGGCGGCGACGGCATGCGCCTCGGCCGCCTCGAATCCATTTTCCGGACCGGCAGCAACGATGTGTACGTGGTGACGGATGGCGGCCGGGAGCTCTTGGTCCCGGTGATCGCCTCGGTGGTGACGGCCGTCGACCTCACGGCGCGCCGCATCGACGTGAATCTGCCCGAGGGCCTGGAGTGGCAGGGCTGAGCGTCTCATGCAGATCGCGGCGCTGACGATTTTTCCGGAGATGTTCGACCTCTTCTGGTCGCACGGCATCGTTCGCCGGGCCATCGAGCAGCAGATCGTTTCGGCGGCGGCCGTCAACATCCGGGACTTCGCGCTCGACAAGCACCACGTCACCGACGACCGGCCCTACGGCGGCGGATGCGGCATGGTGATGAAGCCCGAGCCGCTGGCGGGAGCCATCCGGGCCGCGCGCGAGAAGGCGCCCGGGGCGCGCACCATCCTGATGACGCCCCAGGGCCGCGAGTTCACCCAGGCGGTGGCCGCCGAGCTGGCAGGTCTGCCGGGGCTCATTTTGGTGTGCGGACGCTACGAGGGGGTGGACGACCGCCTCTGCGAAGAACTCATCGACGAGGAGCTCTCGATCGGAGATTACGTTCTGACCGGAGGCGAACTGCCCGCCATGGTGGTGATCGATGCGGTGACGCGCCTCATCCCCGGCGCGCTGGGCGGCGCAGACTCCGCCGCGCGCGACTCTTTTTCCGCCGGGCGCCTGGAGCATGCGCACTACACGC
>JBFYWS010000033.1:0-3665 GCA_041310935.1 Desulfobacteraceae bacterium
CGATCCGGTTCGAGGTCGTCGACAACGGCACCGGCATGAGCGATGAGGTCAAGGAAAAATTGTTCACGTCGTTTTACAGCACCAAGGGCCAGCGGGGCACCGGTTTGGGGATGCTCGTCACGCAAAAGCTGGTCGAGGAACACGGGGGGCGCATAGAAGTGGAGACAGAGCTCGGGCAGGGAACGACCGTCAGCGTCTGGCTGCCCTATCGAACCGAAAAACGAACAGCGTGACTTTTGCTTTTTGACAGGTTAACATCGGATGTCAGATAATTAGGAGAAGGAGGCCTGCCCATGGGTAAAAAAGTACTGGTGGTGGATGACGATCCGGATGTCCGTTTGTTCAACACAACTGTGCTGGAGGAAAACGGCTATCTGCCGATAGAGGCCGAAAACGGAGAAGAAGGTCTGCAGATGATCAAGTCCGAAAAGCCTGACCTGGTGATCCTGGACGTCCTCATGCCGCGCCAGAGCGGTATCCGGCTCTACCGTGAGCTGAAGACCAATGCGTCCCTCCGGGAGGTCAAGGTCCTCATTCTGTCCGGAATCGCCAAAAAAACCTTTTTGCGCTCCCAGCAGGCGTTGACGGAGTTCGGCGAAAGCCAGGTGCCGGAACCCGAATTCTACCTCGAGAAACCGGTGGACGCGGATGTCCTGGCCGCGACGATCAAAAAAACCATCGGGTGACCGTATACCCCGAGATGCATACACGAAAGCGAGCGCCGCGTGAAAATCGGCAAACTGCTGTACGTCACCAAATTTGAAGACCTGGGCTACGATGCGCTGAAGACCCTGCTCAGTTTGAGACAATCGGGCCTGGAGCACATCGTGTTCATGTACGTCATCGAGCGCGAAAAGGTGGCCATGCGCCGAGGTATCGGCTACCAGAAGGATGAAGCCATCCGGTTGAAGGAGACCGCCAACATCCGCTTTATCGATTGGGCGGAGCGGCTCTTCGAGCAGGGCATGGAGGTGGGGGTCTACATCCAGATCGGCAGCCTTGCCGCCGAAGTGGCCAAGGCCGTCGCCAAAGAAGAAGCCGACCTGGTTGTCATCGGGCGCTCCCACAAAACGATCTTGGAGCAGTTTTACGCCGGCTCCACGGTCACCGAGCTGATCCGACGGCTGCCCGTCCCCGTGCTGGTCTACAAGCCGGTGACCGACAGCCCCTTCATCACCGGAACGCCCTTTCAACGGCCGCTGATCGCGACCGACTGGTCGCCGGCCAGCCTCAGGGCCGTGGAATACTTGCTGGGGATCACACCGCTCATCGAGGAAGTCCGCGTGGTTCACGTGGCCGATGCAGACGAGATCGAAGGCTCCTCGGTCATGAATGCCCAGAAGACGCGCAAAGAGGCCAAAGCGCGGCTGGAGGAGATCTGCGCTCGTTTCCAGGCTCAGGGAACCGCGGCGCGCTCGCATGTCCACGTGGGCAATGCGGTGACGGAAATCGAAAAAGCGGCACGGGAATGCCGGGCCACGATGGTGGTTCTCGGCTCTTCATCGAAAAACATGTGGGTCGAACGTTGGCTCGGCAGCACGCCGCGTGAGATCGCCGAAAACTCGGCGTTTCCCACACTGCTGATCCCGCCGGCCATCGGATAGGATAGAACAGGGGCAGACGGTCGAGCTGCCGCGAACGCCAGGGGGAGGTTGGTATGGCGGTCATCACCATCTCGAGGCAATACGGGGCCGGCGCCATGGCGTTGGGCCAAATGCTGGCCGAAAAGAGGGGCTACACGCTCGCCAGCCGGGACATCGTCCAGAGCATTGCCGACAAGGCCAAGGTCTCCACCGATTTCGTGCTGGCGGTCGAAAAAGAGGCCGGCACCACGCTTTCCCGGTTCATGACCCGCATCATCTCCTCCCGGGGGATGGTGAACAAAATCCTGAGGGACGACTCCGGCTACATCGACGAGAAGCTCTACCTCGATTACCTGGTCCTGACCGTGGTTCAGATCGCCGACGAAGGCAACGCCGTGATCATGGGCCGGGGCAGCCAGTACATTCTGAAGACCCACCCGGACGCCGTCCATATCCTTTTGGTCGACGAGCTGGAAAACCGGGTCAATCGGGTTGCAAAACGAGAGAAGATTTCCCACGAGAGCGCCGTGCACATCGTCACCCATGAAGACAAGCGCCGCCACAATCTCTACCACCGCCTGGGCAAACAGGATTTTGAAAGCCCGTCGCTTTACCACATGGTGTTGAACATGAACCGGGTCTCTCGCCCGCAGGCGTTCGAGATGATCAACCACCTGTTGAAGCCCTTGGACCACTCGAAACCGGCAACAAAATGAGATGATTGGGTAAAAAACCGGACTTGACAGTTTGGGGCTGACCGGCTAATCCTTATCATCCTCGTCGGAATAGAACCCAACGGGGATGGACCTGACCGCATGCGGTTCAACTACAAGAAACATCGCCCCTGGCTGGAGAACGTGTCGGTCCTCATGCAGATCGGCCTGACCATGGCCGGCTGCATCGTCTTCTGTTTCTTCATCGGGCTCTATGCGGATCGATGGATCGGCACCCGGGGGATCTTCGTCACCATCTTCACCGTGCTCGGAGTGATCGGAGGTGCGGTGACCGTTTATCGCCAGATTCGTGAAATCCTCGAACCCAGAACGGGCGACCGAACCGAGGAGGATGACCGCTGATGACTCCCCACCGCGAAGCCCTGAAACGTTACTGCTCCCGGGCGATGGCCGCCGCAATTCTCATCGGTGCGGCCCTGATCTTCGGCGGACAGCCGGCCTGGGGCAAGGGGCTGATCGCCGGGACCCTCTTCAGCATTCTCAATTTCATCCTGATGGCCGAAGCCCTCCCTCACCATATTGGAAAATCACAGCGGCGTGCCACCGTCTTTTCGCTGGGATCGATCTTGCTGCGTTACAGCCTGATGGCCGTCCCCATGATCCTTGCTCTCGTCTACCACCTGTTCCACCCGGCGGCGGCGGCGATCGGCTTGTTTTTCGTCCAGTTGGTCATCCTCACTGAGCATGTGCTCTCTTCGATCAGCCCTTCGTCGGGCAGCAGCGCCTGAAGGGTCAATAGGCAGGGTCAATGGAAGAACTCGGCAAAATAACTCAGCTGATCGTGCACCTCGGTCTATTCGATCTGGAGTTCAATCTCGAAACGATCCTGATGACCTGGATCGTCATCGCCGCCCTGTTGACATTCGGGTTCCTGGCGGCCCGACGGCGCCAGGCCGTTCCCGGGCCGATGCAGGTGATGGGCGAGATGCTGGTCACGATTTTTTACGGACTCACCGAAGATGCGCTCGGTAAGAAGCTGGCCCGAACTTACGCCCCCCTCATCTGCGCTCTTTTCATGTTCGTGCTGGTCTCCAACTGGCTGGGGATCATCCCGCACCTCCACGAGCCCACCAAGGACTTGAACACCCCCTTGAGCCTCGGACTGATGGGGTTTTTCATCGCCCACTACGCCGGTATCCGCGCCAAGGGGTTCAAGGAGTACGCCCGAGCCTACATCGACCCGATGTTTTTCATGCTGCCGTTGAACCTGATCGGGGAGATCGCCAAGGTCGTGTCGATTTCATTCCGCTTGTTCGGCAACATCATGGGCGGGTCCATCATCATCCTGGTGGTGTCCTACCTGTCGTTCAACATGGTCCTGCCGCCCTTCTTGAACGCCTTCTTCGGA
>JBFYWS010000036.1:0-5652 GCA_041310935.1 Desulfobacteraceae bacterium
GTGACATTCTGAAAGAAGTGGGTGCCCTGGGCCGGCTCGGCGTTGAATTCCTTCAAACCGGCCTCGACCAACACCCGGGCACCGGAGATCTGCGCCCAGTTGACCCCGATGCCCATCCACGGGTCCATGGAGCCCCAGCGGCCGAAACCCACCAGCACATAAGGCCGACCCTCGTCGGTCAGAACCTTGTTGAGCTCGCCGATTTCCGGGGCGATCTGCCTGGATTTGGAAATGTCGAATGTGTCGGGTTTAACGCACACGAGGTCGTGGATACCGCGGTAGAAGCCGTTGCCGTGGGCGAGTTCGGAGTAGCAGAAGGCCCGTTGCCTGAGCTGTGGGGTGATCTCGACCCGCTCCCAGCGTTTCTGGGAAGCCATCGGTCGCAGTTGGAGCGGGTAGAAGACGGGGCGGCCCTCTTCCGGCAGGTCGCAGGCGAATTCGATCTCCACGGGCGTGCGCATTGCCTTTTCGCTGACGGTCAGCAGGTTCGATAGAAGCTCGCCCAGTTTGAGCTTGGGATCGCGCAGCACTTTCTGGAAGGTGGCAATGCGCGGGCCTTCATAGAAGAAACTGTCCACCAACAGTCCGCTCTCGGACTGATACACAGAGGCCAGCGGCTGCAGCACCCGCCGGGCTTCCGCCTCGGACAGCGGCAGCAGCTTCAGGCGGTCCATAGTGGCAGGGTCGCGCGGGCCTTGGATGGGGGCCATGTCCAAGCCGTAGAATTCCTTCTGAGTGAAGTACAGCCAGTCCCGGATGTTGGCGAACTGCGGCAACAGCTGAGGGTATCTGGGGCAGAAGCGCACGATGGGCCCGCCTTCCACGACTGTTTTGCCCAGCCCCAGGGCGATCTGCGCTACACCGTCATCCGATTTCATGTAGGAGACGGGATAAAAGTTGTAGGACTGAGCCACCCCGGAAAAGCTCGGGTAAAAATAGTCTCCACGACGGCCGCCGCCCAGGGTTTGGATGACAACGGCCATGCGCTCATCCTCCAGGCGGTAGTTGGTCTGCCGAAAGTAGGCCCGCGGGTCTTCCCCATAGGTGGAGGCCCACACCAGCTTCACAGCGGCCAGAAGCGAGGCGAGGCGTTCTTCGACCGACGGGTCGTTGTTCGGCAGCATGTAGGTGGAATACAGCCCGGCTAGGGGTAGATGGAGGGAATCCTCCAGGATGCTCGAAGAGCGCACGGCCAGGGGCTCGCAGACGGTCTGTAGATAGGCCCGCAAATCGTGAATCATCTCATCCCGGAGCTTGCCCTTCAGAAAGCGCTCCTGGATCTCGCTGAAAGGCGTGGCGCCCCCCAGTGCGTCATCCCATAACCCGTTGTCATCCAAGAACCGCCCGAACTCGTTTGAGCAGACCACCAGCGTCGGTGGGATCTGGATCGTGATGTCGGGAAAGAGGCGGCGTATTTCAAGCCGCGACAGCAGGTAGCGCAGAAACCCGATGCCCCGCGCCTTGCCGCCGAGCGACCCCTCGCCCTGCCGCATGAACTGGACCTCGTGGGGGTTGCGGCCGGGGAGGAACCGCGTGATGACGTCGCTCTGCTTCTCGTGGAGCACCGTTTCGATCACCTGGACGAGAAAGCGGCGCAGTTCCTCGGGATCCGAAAAATCATCTGCTCGTTTCGGGTAGAGTTGCTCGGCGATCCGAATCTCGGTCCGCGCCATCATCCAGTGGGAGAAATGCTGCTGCCGGCCGTGATAGAGAATGGACGCGATCGGCACCTCCCGCAAACGGTCCAGCAACTCGCGGGGGGTGCCGGCCCGGGCGATCTCCAACCCGGCGGGCGACCGGAAGATGAAATCGCCGAACCCCATGTAGTCCCGCAAAAACCGCTGCAAGTCGTCGATCAGCCGCGTGGAGTGCTTGTCGATAAAGTAAGTCCCCAGCGCGAGCGCCCGAGGGCGGTTTTCTTCCGGCTCGGCGGACTGGATGCAGATGGGCAGTTCGCGGTCCTCCCGGCGCAGCATGCGCACGAGCTCGAAGCCGGCGCCGTCCTCTGGGTGGCCGGCCTTGGAGAAGCGCACATCGGTGACGACTCCCAGGATGTACGGCCGGTAGCGTCGATAGAGGTCGATGGCTTCCTCGAGGCTGTCGGCCAGGACGATCTTGGCGCGGGAACGCATTCGCAGCTGTTTGTGCAGCAGGTTCAGGCCTTCGTCGATCATCCGACGGGTGAGCCGCATGATGGCGGTGTAGATGGCGGGCAGGATCGTCGAATAGTGGGCGATGGAGTCCTCCACGAGCAGGACCACCCTCACACCGCCGACGCGGGTGTCGTGGTCGACATTGGCCCGGTCCTCGAAATACTTGATGATGGCCACCAGCAGGGTGGGGTCGTTCTGCCACAGAAAGATGCGGTCCACGCCGTGATGCATGGTGGTGTCCGACAGCCGCGGCAGGGACGACGGGTCGGTGGCCAGGATCGTCACCGGCAGGTCCGGGCGAACCGCCTTGACCTTGAGCGCCAGCTCGACGGCGAGTTCCCCCTCCTCGTGCACGATGGCCACCACGAGATCGATTTTTTCCCTCTGAATGACTTCCAGTGCCCGCTCCACGCTGGACACCTTCCGGATCCGGGGCACTGTGGAGAGCCCCCGGTCGGCGTATTGCTGCCAGAGGCGTTCCTCGAGGGTGCCGTCTTCCTCCAGGATGTAGGCGTCGTAAACACTGGAGACCAGAAGGACCTCCCGGATGCGGTTGGCCATCAGGGAACGGAATGTATCGAAACGGTGCTGGATGTCATCGATATCCAACATGGGGCAACCTCCTGTCGAGCCCGGCTCTTTTATGCCGCCAATCCCGGAGCAAAGCAAGTGCCGTTCCAGTTCGTTGCTGAGGCCATGCCGATCCCCGCCGGACCTGGATTCCAACGCCGCAGCGCCGGCTGGAATGGGCTGTCCAGCGGCTCGGTGTGGATGGGGAAGAACACCCCGCCGGGGAAAAACACCCCGGAATCCGGGTAGGAAACGAGAGCCGGCGCTCACCTCTCAGCCGCGGGATGCCGGTTTTGGATCCTCAATGAAATCAACGCATCTCGCGCTGCGCCGCTGGACACCGCCCCGTGTTTGCCGCGCTGGCACAACATCTGCAAATACGTATCGGCGTGAAGAGAGACTTCATGGGATTGAAAATCCGGGGGAACCCGACGAAAGCAAGGAGTCAACGATGGCAACCAGAACGTACAAGGTGAATTCGATTGGAGAAGCGAAAGTGGAAGAGGCGCACGATGAGGCCGAGGCTCTCATGGAGAAGCTGCTCGACGCCAGCCTTTGCTCCAACTGCCGCAATCAGAGCGACTGCGTGTTTTTCATGAAAACCGGCGAACCCATCATCGAGTGTGAAATGTATGAATGCGGACCTTCTTCCAGGCCCCGGCTGTCCTTGGTAAAAAGAAACGTGGTGGCAGGCGACGAGCTTCCTGAAGAAGACAACCTGATGGGATTGTGCGTCAATTGCGACAACCTGAAGGTTTGCCAACTGCCCAAGCCTCAAAGCGGGGTCTGGAATTGCGAGGAATACGCCTAAAGAAAGCCCTGCACCTGTTCGCGGCAAACCCGGGGACGCATGCGGCACCCCGGGTTTATTTTGCACAGGCGGATAGAATTCAACCGATGAGAGGACCGTATAATGACGAAACCATTCAATGCGTTTGAGATGGCCCAGGCGCAGTTCGACCGGGTGGCCGATATGCTGGGCTTGGAACCAGGGGTCCGGGAGTTGCTGCGCTGGCCCATGCGGGAGTATCATTTCACGATCCCGGTGCGCATGGACAATGGCATGGTGAGCGTTTTCAGGGGGTTTCGCGTGCAGCACAACGACCTGCGCGGCCCGGCCAAGGGAGGCATCCGTTTCCATCCCCAGGAGACGGTGGACACGGTGCGCGCTCTGGCGACGTGGATGACGTGGAAGTGCGCCCTGGCGGACATCCCGCTGGGGGGCAGCAAGGGCGGCGTGATCTGCGACCCGCGAAAGTTATCCCCCCGCGAGCAGGAGCAGATCTGCCGCGGGTGGGTACGCCAGGTGTTCAAAAACGTGGGGCCGTTTTTGGACGTGCCGGCGCCGGACGTCATGACCAACAGCCAGCACATGCTCTGGATGCTCGACGAGTACGAGACGCTGGCCGGCGGCCATTACCCGGGGTTCATCACCGGCAAGCCGGTCGGGATGGGCGGCTCCTTCGGGCGCACGGAGGCCACGGGTTTCGGAGTGATGTTCTGCGTGCGCGAGGCGGTCAAACGCCTGGGTCGCGAGATGCGGGGGATGACCGCGGCGTTCCAGGGCTTCGGGAACGTGGCGCAGTATGCCGTGCGGTGGTTCACTCAGGCCGGCGGGAGAGCCGTGTGCGTTTCCTGCTGGGACGGCCGCGACAACGTGGCCTACACCTATCGAAAAATGGACGGCGTGGACCCGGACTTCCTGGTGTCCATCACGGACAGCTTCGGTGCCATCGACAAGCGCCGGGCCGTGGAGGCGGGCTACGACGTTCTGCCCGGCGAGGACTGGATCAAACAGCGGGTGGACATCCTGATTCCCTGCGCCTTGGAGAACCAGATCAATGCCCAGACCGTGCCCAACATCGCCGACACCGTGGTGCTGCTCGCCGAGGCGGCCAATGGCCCGACCACCCCGGACGCCGACCCCGTGTTGAAGGCGCGCGGGATCTATGTTATACCGGACTTCCTCTGCAACGCCGGGGGGGTGACATGCTCCTACTTCGAGCAGGTTCAGGCGAACATGAACTTTTTCTGGGAGAAGGACGAGGTTCTCAAGCGCTTGGATGCGACCATGACCAGGGCTTTCCATGCCATGGCCGACTTGGCCGAAAAGCGCGGCGTCTACATGCGAGATGCCGCCTACATGATCGCCGTCGAACGGGTCGCCCAGGCGGCCCGACTGCGTGGGCGGGCCTGATTTCCGGCAACAAACATGTGAGAACGGGGCGAAGCAGCCGACCGGGCCGCTTCGCCCTTTTTTGCGATAATCCTCGCTGCAAGGGCGTTTGTCGACCATGTTGACCGAAAAGCAGCCAGCAGCCCGCAAGAGCCCCGTCGAACGGCTGTCCGGGAGAACGCATAAGGATTATCGCCGGGCCTTCGACCAGATCATATCGTCAGCGGCCGAAGGGCGGATGACCCTGGAAGTCCTCAAGGACATCAGCAGCAACTTGCTGCGGTTTTTCCGCTGCAGCGCGGCCGAGCTCGTGGTCCAGGAAAAACAGAAAACCCTGCACACCAAGGCCCTGGGAGGCCGCCCTCCATCCTGCAGGGGTTGGAGGGAAAAAGGTCTTCACGCGTCAGCCTATATCGACGCCATCGAGTCCGTCCCCCGCGAACTGATCGAACGCCTGAAATCCAGCCTGGCGCGCATCCGAAAAAAAGAGAGCGAGCGGCAACTGGTCTTCATGTTTCCGCAGGCCGGACCGCCCGGAAAGAAAGTCCCGGGGCAGCGCCCCGTGCGGCATGTGTTTGTCCTCATCCCCGCCGGCAGGTCCATTGCGGGCGTCCTGGCCTTGTCCTTTCCCTCCGACCGAAGGAGTGACCCTGCCTCGCGCGATCTTCTCATCCGGCTGGGCACGATCATCGGCTTGTCTCTGGATCACAATCGGTCGCGCTTTGAGCTGAGAGAGCGGGTCAAGGAGCTGAC
>JBFYWS010000040.1:0-2897 GCA_041310935.1 Desulfobacteraceae bacterium
TGTTGCCCATGCTGTCGCCGTGCTCCACCTCCCCGTGCAGCATGTAGGTGATGGTCTCGATCCCGCGGTGCGGGTGCCAGGGGAAGCCCTTGATGTACTGGTCGGGTTTGTCCCCGCGGAAGTCGTCCAGCATGAGGAACGGGTCGAACAGTGGGACTTCGTCGAACCCGAAGGCGCGCCTCAGATGGACACCGGCGCCCTCGATGGTGGGTTGGCTTTTGAATATTTTCCGGATTTTTCGTATATCACTCATGGGGGATCTCCTTCGGTCATAAGCAGAGGGTTCGACGCCTGCAACACTGGTTAACGATTTGTTTTGCAGAATAGTAAGCATCGGGATGCCCTCTGGCGAAAAATTTCCTGCAAACCACCACCGAGCCGCAACGGGCTTCACCGCAAGGAGCGTTTGACCATGCTTACAAGGCGCGAAATAGAAAATGCCCTTCGCAAAGCTGACGTATTCGAAGGCAACCCTTGAAATCGATGCTCAGAGAGTACGTCTTCTGCCGGAGCGTTTGAAGTGACCGCTGAAACGTTCCTGCTGCTGTCGTCGGAGTCGATGCCAACGAAGTCGTCATTTTCAGAAAAAACGAATCCGATGCCGGGCAGAATGTGCTCGCAGCTGAACTCGACGGCCGCCCCGAATGTTCCCCATGAACGAGGCATTGGTTTGGGCAAACCGACCGAATTTGGGGTCGATGGGGATTTTATTGACCTGCTCGTTACTACCAAAGGTCCCAGACCATTATAGCCATTGGGGTATGACGGCCAGTTCCTTTGGCACGTTGTCTAAAAGTGTTGAAAAATTCTGAAGATCGGTTCGCGATTTTCATTAAGATGCTCGATCGCAGTTGATAAAAAATTAGCGTTATAGGCGAGAAGCCCTATCTTACAGCGCTCAAACTTCTCATTGTAGAAATCAACCATCAGTTGAATTTCATCGGTGCGTTCCCGTTCGGGTTGCTGGGCACCGTGCTCTTTGCAGTGCGGGGACTCGCCGAGATGCCATTCCGGCCGCTGCCATAATTTTGCATTGACATGGGGCCGGAATCGACTAAACTCGGGTCACGGGCGCTGACTGACTCTTTGCCCGGCAGAGGCGATATGGCGGACTTGGAGTTGATGCGGGAGTTGACTCTGGAGAGCGATGCCAAGATCGTGATGCTGGTCATGGACGGCCTGGGCGGAATGCCGCGGCAGCCGGGTGGCCCGACTGAACTCGAATTCGCCCGCACGCCGAACCTCGACCGCCTGGCGTCGGAGAGCATGCTGGGGCTGTCGATCCCGATCGGCAACGGCATCACGCCGGGGTCCGGCCCCGGGCACATGGCCCTCTTCGGATACGATCCGGTTAAATATCTCATCGGCCGCGGGGTGCTGGAAGCGCTCGGCATCGGGTTCGCCCTGACTCCGGAGGATCTGGCCGCGCGCGGCAATTTTTGCACGGTCGACGAGAACCTGCGTATCACCGATCGCCGCGCTGGCCGCATCCCGACGGAAAAGTGCGTCGAGTTGGTTCAAAAGCTCCGTGCCATCCGGCTGCCAGGGGTGGAGATCTTCGTCGAGTCGGTCCAAGATTACCGTTTCGCCTTGGTCTTTCGCGGACCGGGGCTCTCCGCCCGGTTGAACGAGACCGATCCTCAGAAAATCGGGGCCCCGCCGCTGCCTGTGGCGGCTCAGTCCTCTGACGCCAAGCCCTCCGCGGACCTCGCCAACCGCTGGATTGCAGCCGCCCGGGATGTATTGAAGGCGGAACGACCGGCCAACATGGTGACCTTGCGGGGATGGGCCAAGGAGCCGGGGCTGCCGCAGTTCAACGAAGTTTACAAGCTCAAGGCCCTGGCGTTGGCGATCTACCCCATGTACAAGGGGTTGACCACCCTGGTGGGAATGAACGTGCTTCAGGGGCTGCGCCACTTGGACGATCAGTTGGCGGCGCTCGAGGCCAACTGGAAAGCCTACGATTTCTTCTTTGTGCACTACAAGTACACCGACAGCCGCGGCGAAGACGGGAACTTCGAGGCCAAGGCCGCCGAGATCGAGAAGGTGGATACGGTCATCCCGCGCATTCTCGACCTGAAGCCCAACGTATTCATCGTCACCGGCGATCACAGCACGCCGGCCGTATGGAAAGCCCACTCCTTTCACCCCGTGCCCACGCTGCTGCATGCGCCGAGCCTGGGGCGCGAAAATCCCGTCCAGGGCTTCGGGGAGAGCGAGTGCCTCAAGGGCGCGCTTGGGCAGTTCCCGGCCGTGGACCTGATGCCGATGGCGCTGGCCTATGCCGGGCGTATGGCGAAATTCGGCGCTTAACTCATCTTATTGCTCCGGCAAACAACTTTCAAAACTCTTGGTTCCAAATCTGCCCAGTTGTATAAAGAGGCGGGGATGGAGTCCCCCTTATAATCGCTCACACAGCTGAGCTGATGACTCCTACTGCACGGAAGTTCCATGCGGAGGGAGTATGTTGGCAACTGAAGGGATGACCCCATATATGTATGGGGCTTCTCCAGTGAGCGATGCGGGATGGGAATCCATCACTGAAAAGTAAACCATCCAGCTTCACGACCTTTCCTTCTGCAATTTCCATCTTTTTCTGAATTGTTCCTGGGCTGAAAGCATCGTTTTTTTTCATGGTGCCGTTCCTGTGGCATCGATGACCCTCCAACTCAACCCACAACAAGGAGGAAATTGCCATGAATGAAACCCATGATGACGTGATTCGGGAAAAAAGATTGCCAAAAGTTGGGGACACGGTCAGGAGCCGGAAATATGGAACTCTATGGCGTGTAATCGAGAAAAGAGAGGCCTGGCAGAACACGTCGGATTTAAACAAGATCGTTCCAGCAATCTATCTTTGCTTCTGGCGTGTTAAGGAAGGTCAAAAGCCGGGATAT
>JBFYWS010000050.1:0-4131 GCA_041310935.1 Desulfobacteraceae bacterium
CCCGAGGGCGAGCAGTTGACGGAAGCCCTCCGGAAAAAGATCCGCGACACCATCCGCAACCTGGCCTCCCCGCGGCACGTGCCGGCCAAGATCATTGCCGTGCCCGGGATCCCTTACACGCTCAACATGAAAAAAGTGGAGATGGCCGTCAAGAAGGTGATGGACGGTGAGCCCGTGCTGAACAAGGACGCTCTGGGGAACCCGGAGGTGCTTGACTTCTACGCGAACATCCAGGAACTACAGGAAGACTAACGGAGGAAAGGGTTCGAGGGTTCGAGGGGCCAAGGGGTCGAGGGGGGTAAAACACAGAACTCCATACCCGTAGTGTTTTTTCATTGAACAGAATTTGAGTTTTGATCATTTGGATTTTGAAATTGTTTCGAATTTCGGTATTCGAATTTCGGATTTTATCTTCAACGGTGTCTGAGGAACGATGGCTGACACTTACACACTTCATCCCATTGGGCTGATTCGAAAGAAGGACGACACGGCGTGGATCGAGATCTTCGCAGAGTACCGTGAGGCCATGCTCGGTCTTGCCGGCTTCTCCCACATCCACGTGTTCTTCTGGTTTCACGAGAACGACACGGCCGAGCTTCGCCGCACCCTGCAGGTGCATCCCCGCAAGGACCCGTCCAACCCGTTGACGGGTGTCTTCGCGACCCACTCACCGAAGCGGCCCAACCTCATCGGGCTCACGCGCTGCCGCATCCGTGGGGTCGAGGGCAACCGCATCGCGATCGATGCCATCGACGCGCGGGACGGCTCGCCGGTGATCGACATCAAGTGTTTCATCCCGGATGCGCAGCCTCTGGCAGACGTTCGTCTACCGGACTGGGTGTGACCATGTCGACCCGCATCTCCGGGCAGATCGAGCACATCACGTTCACCAACGAGGAGACCGGGTTCACCATTGCCAAGGTGCGGGTGGCCGGCCGGGGGGAGCCGGTGACCGTGGTCGGTAACCTGCTGGCACCCGTCCCCGGCGAGGTTTTGGACATGGACGGCGAGTGGACCCAGCACCCGCGGTTCGGGGAGCAGTTCAAGGTTGACCGGTTCACCACGAAGGTTCCAGCCACGGTAGACGGAATCCGCAGATATCTGGGCTCGGGTCTCATCAAGGGGTTGGGGCCGGTGATGGCCGGCCGCATCGTGGATCGCTTCGGCCCGGACACCCTGGAGGTCATCGAGCACGACAGGGGCCGCCTGGCCGAGGTGCCGGGCATCGGTGCAAAGCGCATCGCGATGGTCGCCGACGCCTGGAGGGCCCAGCGCGAGATCCGGGATGTGATGCTGTTTCTGCAAAGCCACGGAGTCGGCACGGGCTATGCCGTCAAGATATTCAGACACTACGGCAACCGCGCGGTGGCCGTGGTGCGGGAAAACCCCTACCGCCTCGCCACCGACATCGCCGGGATCGGGTTCGTCACGGCGGACCGCATCGCTGAAAAGATCGGAATTCCCCGGAATGCCCCGATGCGGGTGGCGGCCGGGGTTCTTTATGTCCTGAACCGGTTGGCCGACGCCGGCCACGTCTATTTTCCGGAGACGGCGCTGATCGACCGGGCGCAGGAGGCGCTGGCGGTGGCGCCGGCGCTGATCGTCCAATCGCTGAGAACGCTCGCGGCCGAAGAGCTCGTCATCATCGAGGGCCCGCCGCCGGGAGGTCCGGGAGCCGAAGGCGCCTCGCAGCCGGTGTATCTTACACCCTTTCACCGCTGCGAGACCGCCATCGCCCGGAAGTTGAGGGCGCTGCTCGAGGTGCCGCGGGCCAGGCCGGTCGTGGAGGCCGACGTGGCGCTGGCCTGGGTCCAACAGCAGCTTGCCATCACGCTCTCCGAAAACCAGGTGCAGGCCGTGCGGGTCGCCATCACCCATAAGGTCATGGTCATCACCGGCGGGCCCGGCACCGGCAAGACCACCATCGTCAATTCCATCCTGAGACTTCTTGGCCGGGTCCCGGCGCGGGTGCTGCTGGCTGCCCCCACCGGACGCGCCGCCAAGCGCATGAGCGAGGCCACCGGCAGCGAGGCTAAAACCATTCACCGCATGCTCGAATACAACTTCCAAAAGGGCGGGTTCCAGCGGAACGAGGAAAACCCGCTCGTCTGCGACGCGCTCATCGTGGACGAGGCCTCGATGATCGACACCGTGCTCATGCACCATCTGCTCAAGGCGGTGCCGCTCACGGCCGCTTTCATCCTGGTCGGCGACGTGAACCAGCTGCCCTCGGTCGGTGCGGGCAATGTCCTGGGGGACGTCATCGAGTCCGGAGCGGTGCCGGTGGTGCGCCTGACCCAGATCTTCCGCCAGGCCAGCCAAAGCCAGATCATTGTAAACGCCCACAAGATCAACGAGGGGGTCCTCCCCCTCACGGACGGGGCAGGGGCCGATGAGACCGGCCAGGATTTCTTCTTCATCGAGCGGGAGGAGCCGGAGCATGTCCGCGACACCATCATCGAGCTCGTTTTGAATCGCATTCCTAAGGGATTCGGCCTGGACCCGCTGAACGAGATCCAGGTCCTGACCCCGATGCACAAGGGGGTTGTCGGTACCACGCATCTCAACCAGAAGCTGCAGGAGGCTTTGAACCCCGGTGAGGGCGGTGTCGCCAGGGGCGAGTTTTTCTACCGGGTCGGCGACAAGGTCATGCAGATCCGCAACAACTACGACAAGGAGGTCTTCAACGGAGACATCGGCCGGATCACCGCTCTGTCCGCCGAGGATAGGGAGCTCACCGTCGTCTTCGACGGCCGCGCCGTGGCGTACGATTTCTCAGACCTGGACGAGATCGTGCACGCCTACGCGGTCTCCGTGCATAAAGCCCAGGGCTCGGAGTACCCGGCCGTGATCTTCCCCGTTCTCACCCAGCACTACATTTTGCTGCAGCGCAACCTCATCTACACGGCGGTGACACGCGCGCGGCGCCTGGCGGTTCTGGTCGGCACCCGGCGCGCGCTTACCATCGGCGTCAAGAGCGCCCGCACGGAGCGGCGCTTCACGCGGCTGTGTGAGCGGCTGCGTCAGCTTACCCCCTGAGCATGTCGATTTTCACATCACCCGCTTGTATTTTTTTGTGAATTAATTTCCCCAACCCGGGGTGGAAAAATCCACAATCGCGGCCGGTAATCCCGTTGAGGTTCGGCGTGGTTAATATAACTTGTTGAATTTGAGTGAGATTTCATAATCAATGAAAAACCGCTTCTATTTGCACGAATTTTGCTTTGGGGCAGTGCATGGATTCTCACAATGCAGATTACGAACTTGTCGGGGTCAGTCAAAACATTCAGAGAATACGGGAACTCGTCGGGCGGGTCGCCGAGACCGGCTTCAACGTGATCGTTTGCGGGGAGACCGGCGTGGGCAAAGAACTGGTTGTTTCCAATCTCTACCAGAGGTCGAACCGGCTGGGGAAGCCTTTCATCAAGGTGAACTGCGCCGCCCTGCCCGATACCCTGCTCGAGAGTGAAATGTTCGGCTACGAGAGGGGCGCCTTCACCGGTGCCATCCGCACACGGCGGGGCAAGTTCGAGCAGGCCAACGGCGGGGTGCTGTTCCTCGACGAGATCGGTGACATGTCGCTGCCGCTCCAGTCCAAGCTGCTGCACGTGCTGCAGGGAGGGGATTTTACGCCCCTGGGGTCGGAAAAGCCGCTCCAGACCGATGTCTGGGTCATTGCCGCCACCCATCGCGACCTGGAACGGGATGTTGAACGAGGCCATTTCAGGGATGATCTCTATTACCGGCTGAGCACCATCCGGATCTCCGTCGCGCCGCTCCGCAACCGGCCGGAAGACGTTCCGCTTCTCATCGACCACTACATAAAGAAATACACTCAGCAATTCAAGGGGACGCACGCGTCGGTGCTGAGCCCGGAAGCTCTCGCCAAGATGGCGGTCTATCCCTGGCCCGGAAACGTGCGGGAGCTTCAGAATGTCCTGCAGCGAATCATCGTGCTCGGCGAGGGCGAGGGTACCCTCGACGCGATGCTGGCGGCTGCGGCCATAAGTCCTGCCGCAACCCGTATGCCCGCTCGCGGCGGCGGGTTGTCAAGCCTGATGCGCATGCTGGCAGCGGAGGGCGGTGAAGTCGATCTTTCCGATCTCGCCCTGAAAAAGATCAGTAAAAAGG
>JBFYWS010000053.1:0-3218 GCA_041310935.1 Desulfobacteraceae bacterium
AGCTTGGCGAGCTGATCCAGGGTGATGCCCGGCCGGAAGTGCTCGTCTTTATCAAAGACGATGGGGGCACCCTTGCGCTGAGGGATGTTGACCGGCACGATCTCGTCCTTGAAATCCCCGTTTTTGGTTGCGCGCTCGACGTTGTTGTGGCTGCGCAGGGCGATCGCGTCCATCTCCTCCCGGCTGATGTTCAGGTGCTGGGCCACGAATTCCGCCGTGGCGCCCATGATGTAGGGCTTGCCCTTGAACAGGCTGAGCGGCGGTTTGGAGGCATCGACGGGTCCGTCCTCGGGATGCGGGATCAGATGGGAGCCGCAGTGCAGCCCGCGCATGACGTTGTCCACGAACTCCTGGTCCTGC
This sequence comes from Desulfobacteraceae bacterium, assembly GCA_041310935.1. Lineage (GTDB taxonomy): Bacteria > Desulfobacterota > Desulfobacteria > Desulfobacterales > SpSt-501 > SpSt-501. Next base: position 361 of record JBFYWS010000053.1, read on the forward strand.
AGCCGGCAGCCCCAGCGGGCGTTGGGAACGGAATAGGCGGCGCCGGACATGTGCTCGACACCCCCGGATAGAACCACCTCGGCCATGCCGGCCTGGATCATGGCCATGCCCGAGAGGGTCGCCTCCATGCCGGAGATGCACACGCGGTTAACGGTGGCCGCCGTGACCGTGTCCGGGATGCCGGCCAGCAGTGCGGCGATGCGGGTCACGTTCATGGTGTCGACCGGCTCCAGGCAGCACCCGAAGCGCACGTCGTCAATAACGGCCGGGTCGATTCCCGCCCGTTTTACGGCCGCCTGCATGACCACACTGGCGATTTTGGCCGCATGGAGATCCTTTAACGTCCCGCCGAAAGCCCCGATGGCAGTTCTGCACGCCGATGCAATCACGACATCTTTCATACATCGCTCCTTTCCAGTTCAGGTGAGTTCCCGATGGTCGTCCATTCTAACGGAGTGAGGCATCCTATGAAAAGGCAGTGTGGATTGTCAAGGCAAAGCGGTTGGATGTCCAGAATAAATTTTGGGAGATTAAATTGCCGGCGGCGGAAGCCGACGACAATTAAATCTTTGCATTTAAACAGGCAGAAGTGATGAAAGCAATAGCCGGCCGGGTCGCCGTAGGGTTTGCCGGTCGCGTTGACTTGACTTCTCAAATCGGCTTGTGTCATAAATGGGCTGCTTCACGTCCTTTTCCGTCGCGGCATTTCCGCTTCCGCATCGTTTTTTCGACCGGCACCCGGGTGCCCGATGACGAACGCAACACCGGCAGCCTTCCAACCCACAGACCCGTGAGGAGGTCCGCATGGACAGGAAATGGGTGTATCTCTTCGATGAACTCGACCTGGCCGAGGCCTATATCGGCGCTTCATGGGATGCGGTGCGCAGGCTGCTCGGCGGCAAGGGGGCGAACCTGGCGGAGATGGTGCGCATCGGGGTGCCGGTGCCGCCGGGCTTCACCATCAGCACCGAGGCCTGCAACGAGTACCTCGCCCACGGCGGCGCCTTCCCTGCCGGCATGTGGGACCAGGCGATCACCGGACTCGAGAAGATCGAGGCGCTGAGCGGCCGGAAGTTCGGCGATACGCACAACCCGCTGCTCGTCTCCTGCCGCTCGGGCGCGAAGTTCTCCATGCCGGGCATGATGGACACGGTGCTCAACATCGGCCTGAACGAGGAGACCACCCAGGGCATGATCGCGCTCACCGCCAACCCGCGCTTCGTCTTCGACTCCTACCGCCGCCTGATCCAGATGTTCGGCAGTGTCGTGATGGGGCTCGCGGACGAGCCGTTCGAGGAGGTGCTCTCCCGGGCCCGGCGCAAGGCCAACGTCAAGGTCGACTCCGAGCTCACCGCCGAGGAGCTCCAGGCGGTCATCGCGGAGTTCAAGAAGATCTTCCGGCGCATGTCCAACCGCGATTTCCCCTCCGAGCCCTACGAGCAGCTGCGAATGGCGACCGCCGCGGTGTTCGAAAGCTGGAACGGCAAGCGCGCCGTGGATTACCGCAATGCCGCCGGGATCGCCCACGACCTGGGGACCGCCGTCAGCATCGTGGCCATGGTGTTCGGCAACATGGGCGAGACCAGCGCCACCGGGGTCGCCATGACCCGCAACAGCACCACCGGCGAGAAGGACATCGAGGGCGACTACCTCACCAACGCCCAGGGCGAGGACGTGGTGGCCGGCATCCGCATGACCAAGGAGATCAACCAGCTGATCAAGGAGATGCCCGCGGCCTACGCCGAGTTCCTGGGCATCGCCAAGCGGCTCGAGCAGCACTACCGGGACATGCAGGACGTCGAGTTCACGATCGAAAACGGCAAGCTCTGGATGCTGCAGACCCGCAACGGCAAGCGCTCGGCCCAGGCGGCGGTCCGCATCGCGGTGAACATGGCCGAGGAGAAGCTCATCACCCGCGAGGAGGCGGTGCTGCGGGTGACCCCCGATCAGGTGGACTTCTTCATGCACCCCCAGTTCGACCACCTCACCAAGCAGGAGGCGAAGAGCGCGGGGACCCTCCTTGCCACAGGGTTGAACGTCTCACCCGGGGCGGCGGTGGGCATGGTGGCCTTCGACGCCGACCTGGCCGAGAGCTGGGCCAAGAAAGACAACAAGGCCGTCATCATGGTCCGGCCGGAGACCAAGCCCGACGACGTGCACGGCATGCTCGCCGCCCGGGGGATTCTGACCAGCCGGGGCGGCCGCACCAGCCACGCGGCGCTGGTGGCGCGCCAGTTCGGCCGACCCGCGGTGGTCGGGGTCTCGGCCCTGGAGATCGACCTGAACGACCGGCTTATGCGGGTGGGCGACAAGGTCATCAAGGAAGGCGAGTGGATCTCCATCGACGGGACCGACGGCGAGGTTTATCTGGGCAAGCTCAAGGCCGTGGTGCCGGACATCAAGGACCCCTGGCTCATCAAGCTGCTGCGGTGGGCCGACGAGTTCCGGCGGCTGGGGGTGCGGGCCAACGCCGACTACCCCCGCGATGCCCAGCGCGCGCGCGAGTACGGCGCCGAGGGCATCGGGCTGTGCCGCACCGAGCACATGTTCTTTGAACCCGCGCGGCTGGCCTTTTTCCAGAAGATGATCATGACCGACTTGCCGAGCGAGCGCCGCGAGGCTCTCGAGACCCTGCTGCCCTTCCAGCGTGACGATTTCGCCGGGCTCTTCCGGATCATGAACGGCCTGCCGGTGATCATCCGGCTGATCGATCCGCCGCTGCACGAGTTTCTGCCGAACATCCACGAACTCATGCACGAACTGGCCGATCTCAAGATCCGCATGCAGCACGCCCCCACCCTGGCCGAGGTGGACAACTTGCTCGAGCAGGTCCGGCTCAAGGAGACCCTGCTCAAGCG
>JBFYWS010000063.1:0-2608 GCA_041310935.1 Desulfobacteraceae bacterium
TCGCCTCATCGAGGCCGGCGATCAGGTTCAGGGTCGTGCTCTTGCCGCAGCCGGAAGGCCCGATGAGGACGAGAAACTCCCGGTCTTCGGCAACGAAACTCAAGCGGTCCACCGCCGTCGAGCTCCCGAAGCGCTTGGTGAGGTTTTCGACAACCAGCTTGGCCATGCCGATGCATCCTTGACCGTGAATCGGGGCGCCGCCTTTACTTGATGGCCCCGGCCGTCATCCCGGACACGTAATAGTCCATAAACATCGCGTAAAACACCACTACCGGCACGGAGCCGATCAAGGCACCGCCCATCAGCGAACCCCAGAAATAGACATCCCCCCGGATGAGCTCGGTGAGGACGCCGACCGTCAGCGTTTTTTTCTCGGTCGGCGAAATGAACACCAGCGAATACAGCAGATCGTTCCAGGCCAGGCTGAAGGCGAAAAGCGTGGCGCAGACGATCCCCGGCACGGCGAGCGGGATGATGATCCGCGTCAGGATCTGCAGGCGGTTGCAGCCGTCGATCATCGCGGATTTTTCGATCTCCTCCGGGATGGTCTTCATGTAGCCCATCAGCAGCCAGGTGGAAAACGGTACCAGAAAGGTCGGGTACGTGACGACCAACGCCCACAGGCTGTCGGATAGATTCAGCCAGGAGACCACGCGCGTCAGGGGCAAAAACAGCAGCGAGTACGGCACCAGATAGGTGATGAAGATCGCGATGCCGAAGGCGTCGGCCCCCCTGAAACGGATGCGCGTCAGGCCGTAGGCCGCCAGGATGCTGATCACCATCGAAATCGCTGTGCTGGAGAGGCTGACGAGCAGGCTGTTCATCAGCCAGGTGGAGAACAGCGTGTCTGTGAAAAGCAGCCGGTAGTGCTCGGCCGTCAGCGCCCCCAGGGAGACCATCAACGGGTTCAGGCTCAAATTGTAAAGCGCCCGGTCGGTCTTAACGGAGGTCAGAAACATGTGATAGACCGGGAAAAGCGCGAAGGCCACGAACACGAGCAGCGGGGCATAGATGCCGAGTGCGCGCCGGGCCGCCGCGGCTGGATGCCGGTCAGTCATAGGTGGCCCCCCCGCGGATGGTCTTGAGCTGGAAATAAACGACGGTGCACAACACCGGGAACATGAAGAGCGAGACGGCCGCCCCCAGCCCCAGCCGGCCGCCGGAAAGCCCCATCTGAAACGAGAGGGTCGCCAGCAGGTGGGTCATGTTCATGGGCCCGCCGCGCGTCAGGATATAAACGATGTTGAAGTCGCTGATGGTGGAGATGGTCGAAAACAGGATCACGATCAACAGCAGCGGCTTGAGCAGCGGCAGCGTGATGCGGAAGAAACAGCGCACCGCGCCGGCGCCGTCGATGTGGGCGGCCTTGTAAAGCTCCTGGGGGACAGACACCAGCCCGGCCAGCAACGTGATGGCGAAAAACGGCAACCCCCGCCAGACGTTGACCGTGATGATGGAGAACATGGCCCAATAGGGGTTCGACAGCCAGGAGACGTTGGTCTGGATGAGGCCGGCATGCGTGAGCACCCAGTTGAGCACGCTGAAGGTCGGGTCGAACATCCACAGCCAGCCAAGCGTGCTCATGGTATCGGGGATCACCCAGGGCAGCAGGATCGCACCCCGAAAGATGCGCTGGAAGCGGATCTTGGCGTTCAGGAGCAGGGCGAGCGCCATGCCCAGGACCGTCTTGGCCGTGACAGAGAAGAAGGTGAAGAGGAGCGAATTCTTCAGCGTCTGCTGGAAGATGTCGTTTTGGACCAGGTCGCTGTAGTTCTGGAAGCCGATGAAATTGCCTTCAGATCCAACCCAGGCGTCGGTCAGGCTGAGGTAAATGGCCATCACGAAGGGGTAGGCAACGAGGCAGAGGATCACCAGCAAGGCGGGCAGGATAAAGGCGTAGCCGGAGGCGTTGTGGCGGTGCCAGGCGGCCTTGAAGCCGGGGATTGCCCCCATGAAAGTGGCGCTTTGTGTGCCGTGGATGTCCATTCGAACGACAGCTTCCCCATGAGACCGGATGAGATCATCGCTTGACGAATCTGGATGGACGGTTTGATTAGCATAAAAACGCGGGCGTAAAAAGTGAATTCCGGGTAACTGCGGGTCCAAGTGGAACCTGAAAGGAATCTGATGGCAAATATAAAAGCAGGATGCCCCCTAAACCTTTTCAAAATGTCGGCAGAAGGTGGCTCTTGATCTGCCATTTACGCTACCCTGCTCTTTTCATGGCTAAAGGTCGAGAGATGCTCGGCCCTGGTTGCCGCGCAGGATGTAGCCGATGGTTGCTGCAAGATTGATGATCTGGCCGCCCAGGAACGACCAGAGATAATTCCGGATGAAGTAGTTCTGAAAGATGAGGGAGGGGGTCAGGTAGGCTCTGAGGGCTTGACGCTTCAGACAGCCGTAGAGTTCGCTCTGCGACAGGTGTCGGGTTCGCGTGTTGCACGTGAACCCGTCGTACTTGGTGAAATCGTCAACATTCGCCACGAGGCCGTCCTTCAGCATTTCGTCACGGAGGACGGTCTTGGGGTAGGGCGTCAGGTATTGGGCCCAGATCATGTCGGGGTTCAACGCTAAGAAATGGTCAAAGCTTTGCCGGATGGTTTCCGCA
>JBFYWS010000067.1:0-5347 GCA_041310935.1 Desulfobacteraceae bacterium
CGGCCAGGCGCGTTGCCACCGCTTCGAAAAATACCTGTTGGTCCGCCGAGATCCAATCGACCCGGCTGGAACCGACGTTGAATGTGCCAAGAACGGCCTCGGTCGTCCGCAGCGGCAGCACGGCGATGGAGCGGATTTCCTCCGGAATCAGACGCACGAGCGCATCCCCGCGCTTCCTTTCTCCCGGCACATCCCGGCAATAGACCACTTCGCCTTTCTCCATGGCCATCGCGACCATATCCGCCGGGTCTCCGGCAGGGAAGGGTTCGGAGGAAACGGTGTCTCCTTCGGATCTTGTCAGCACCCGCATGCTTATTTTGTCGGGGTCATGCAGCACCAGGGAGGCATAAGGCTGCTGCAGCTGCTCCTCCACGAACCTGAGAGCGGCCCCTGCGACAGATTTCACCTGGCGGTGGCAAACCTCGGCATCGAAGCGTTTCAAGTTCGCAAGAATTTTTTGATAGTCGTTCTGTTTCATCGAGGATCGGGTCCTTGGGCGCCGTGCTGCCGGGAGGATGGGTACAGGGGGTCGGCGGATGCGAACGTCAGATAGATGATTGACGTTAACTTAATCAACAATTTGAGATTTTCAACCAAAAAATTGAGACGCTCAAGAACTTGATGATATCCGGCGGCCGGTTCTGGAGTGGATGTTTGGCTATATCAGACGGTTAGATCATACCTCGTCCGTGGCATGGCTTTTGATCTACATATCGTCACTGAGCGTTCATGGGGATCTCGGAGGAGCAGCTCAGAGAATTGGTGCAGTTGGCACAGAAGCGCTCTGCCGTTTTCGACATCGTATCGGATCCGTTCCGTTATAAGTCCATCCCGCTTCACCAGCATGCTTTATGCCGATAGACGGCTGGAGAAGACAGGCAATATTAGGAGGCGTGATCATGGCTCACACGAATAAAACATCTCTCGCTTTCTTTCTGCCCGGGGCGCATTCTTTGAGCAGCGCCGAGATTTCAGATCTTCCCGAGGAAAAGAGAAGGGCGGCAATAGCCTCCGGGCGCGAGGGTGTATGGATTGAGGTGCCCTGTCCGGATGGCTCCTGCATGAAGAAAAACGGCAAGATTGTTCTCGAGGCCGTGCCGGTCGGGCATAAGGAAGGAAAGGGCGTCTGGCTGAACATCTTCTGCCCGGAGGACAGTTGCCTTTGGAAAAGCGGCACAGAATTGCCGTAGGTGCCGCGCATCGAAAAGGAATAACGCCAGTTGCAAACATGAACACCAAAAAGCTTGAGCGGGCGATAGCACTCGGAAAGAGGGTCGAGCATTTTTTTGTGGCCCTGGTGGGTGCGGACGGCTTTCCGCATGTCAACTCTGCACGTCAGATCGAGCAGGTTGCCGAGAACCAGTTCGCCATTGAAGAATGGATCTGCCCGCTGACCGTAAAACATTTGAGCGAGAATCCGAAAATGGCCGTGCTGATCTGGGACCCGGCAGCGGATGACGGCTACGAAATTCTAGGTGAAGTGTTGATGTTCGAAAGCCAGGCGTATTTGAACGGATTCGCCCCCGAAATGCAGGAGGATGCCTATCTGCCGCAGGTGAAACGGAAGCTTATCATCCGGGCGGAAAAAATCATCGCCTTCAGCCACGCGCTGCGGTGTGACGATATCCAACTGCTCGCCGGAGCAAAAAGAACGATGACATCCGCGGCCCATGACGACAGCAGCCGTGGAATTCCGTTCTGCACCTATGCGCCCGAATGGGCCGAGCATGCGCGTTTTGATCGCAGTGATGATGCATGTGACGATGGGCGTGCAGGTTCGGTCTGAAACGGAGTGATTTGCTCCACGGAATCGGCCGTTGTGCGCATGCCAGGCGCTGCCGTAAATGGGACAGACCTAATGGCCGGAAATTTTAAACCATTGATGTTGAGCGGGGTTCAGCCGACCGGAGCGTTGATGATCGGGAACTACGTCGGCGCCTTGAAACACTGGGTAGAGTTGCAGGCGACCCACGATTCGTTTTTTCTCCTGGCGGATCTTCACGCCATCACGGTGCCGCAGGAGCCAGCCGATCTGCAGCGACGGTCTCTTGAATTTGTGGCGCTCTTCCTTGCCTGCGGCGTCGATGCGGAACGGGGTACGATTTTCCTGCAGTCCCACGTTCCCGCGCATACGCAGCTGTCCTGGGTGCTCAACTGTGTGGCGCCCATGGGCGAACTGCAGAGAATGACGCAGTTCAAAGAGAAGGTCGGCCACAGCGCGTCAAACATCCATGTGGGGCTGTTTGACTATCCGGTCCTGATGGCCGCGGACATTCTTCTTTATGGCGCCGACCTGGTTCCGGTCGGAGACGATCAGAAACAGCACATGGAGTTCACGCGTCGCGTTGCCCTTAAATTCAACGGTCTTTACGGCGAGGTCTTTAAAATTCCGGAGATTTTCACACCTCGTCCGGGAGCTCGGTTGATGGGGCTTCAGACACCTTCGGTGAAAATGTCCAAATCGGATCGCAACGCGGACAACTATGTGGCCTTGCTTGACCCCCCGGAGGTGGTCCGCAGGAAACTCAAGGCGGCCGTTACCGATTCCGGCAGCGAGATCCGCTGTGATGCAGCCAAGACGGGAATATCCAACCTGATCACCCTCTATGCGGCTGTCAGCGGGGAGGGTGTGGAATCGATTCAAGATCGCTATGCCGGCAAGGGGTACGCTGAATTCAAAAGAAACTTGGCAGAGCTGATCATCGATTTCCTTGGCCCAATCCAGAAGCGCTATAGTTCAATTGCAGCCGATCCGGTCATGTTGGTGGAGGTGCTGCAACGGGGGGCCCGCTACGCCCGCGAGCGCTCCGAAGCCACTCTCTCGCGGGTTTATCGTGCCGTCGGGTTCATCCCCGATGAGGGGGATGGTCGGCGGTATTCCGGCAAACGGTGGTTGAGCAATGAACGACGGCCGGACATTCCAGTGCCCGTGACACCGCGGGCATTGCATCAAAGGAGAAATACCATGGAAACCAAAGAGACCAAAGATGTAGCCGCGGCGGCAGCCGCAGATACGGATTTCGAGGCGGAATGCATGACGGACTGCTGCACGTGCTGTTGCTGTGACACGGAAGAGGAATGTGGCATGGAAGAGTGACGGAGGGCTCAACATGGTCGAGACCATCGAATCCAGTTGTTCACGGGAATGTAACTATCAATTCCACGAATGCGAGGTGGACGGTACGCCCGGGAGTGAATGCCGCGATTATTACAATGAGTGTGCTGAAAAGTGCACTGAACCAGTGACGGGGCAGACCCCAGCCGTCCCCATATAAAACCTTATAAAGTTACCGCGTGTTTTCCCTGTAGTGGCGGGAAGGCATCGGCAGTGAGGAGGTGTATCATGTCTATGCCGCGAAACGAAATCGGTTCGGAAATGGAAACTGCATGGGGCGTTTTCGCTCAATCGCTCGAGAAGTCCATTCGGCTCTTGGATGCGGACATCAAAGAAGCCAAATACATGGCTTCCAAATGCACCGACGAGTGGTGCTCCGCCACCGAGCATGTCATCGACGAACTCAACAACGCTTTGTTTTCCATCAGCGAACCGCGGTGGTCGGATGCGGCGGTTTCGAACAAGATCAAGGAACTCAAACACCGAGTTCACGATTTGTACGCCAACTACAACATAGTATACCGGAGTGTGCACTGATCGGTCGCCCGTCCAAATCCGGCGGTGTGTTGAAGCATCCTGAACTGTCCGCATTCGGCGGAAGCGTGCTCTGTGTTGCGGATACCACATCCTCCGGATTTAGACGGCCCGGTCTCGAAGGAGGCGGACCATGTCTCTAATCACAATTACCCATACCAATTGATCCGCCAAAGCGACAACCAGAAAAAGGGGTTTTTCCGCTACGCCTTTCACAAAGACTGGGACGATCCAACGATCTACGATCTGTGCATCAACCCCGACAAGATCGGCTCGGAAAGGGCGGCGCAGCTCATCATGGAAATGGCCCGATCTTCCGAATTGAAGTCCTGCAGCATCTACGCCCTCGATGCACTGGAGCGTCTGTCGCAAAAAAAGCGAATAGAGGCTACTCTCATCGAGATGGATCTCCGGCATTCCGGTCTGAGAGTCGAAATGCCGGAAAAGGGCATAGCACATATCACCGGCGTGCTCTACAACCACATGGACAAGGGACGCATCCCGACTGTCGTCGGAAGAATTCCCGGGGTGGAGAGAGTCCAAGTGGATGTCACGTTGGTTCCTGCCGGATACGATTAAACCTCTTCGGCAGCAAGAAACCGGCTGATCGGCGCATAGGGCGCATTCCCAAGTCCGATCCACGTTGAATACCGGGTTCCGGTGGCGCAGCTTCCAATGCGCCGCGAACCCAGACTCAGACAGCGGAGGAAACTATGAACATCATCAGATCGCTCAAAAGACTTTTTCATAAACCTGTTTTCCGGAAAGACCACCGACCCGGCGGCGCACCCACCCCGTTCGAAGGCGGAGGGAATCAAAGCCGGCACAGGCGGGATAGAAACCCGATGCATCAATCCGGATAACGGATGTCCTTTCGAAATGTCCTGAAATTGGGCCTGCATGGATTCTGAGGTGTCTACGTGAAAAAGAACGTTACCCAGCAACTGATCGAGGCTCACCTGGTGTACGGGAAAATGACGCCGGGGGATGAAATTGGACTGCGCATCGATCAAACCCTGACGCAGGACGCCACCGGAACCATGGTGATGCTGGAGTTCGAGGCCATGCAGGTCCCCTGGGCCAAGACCGAGGTGTCGGCCCAATACATCGATCACAATCTGCTGCAGACGGATTTCAAGAATGCCGATGACCACCTGTTTCTGCTGAGCGCATGTAAAAAGTTCGGTGTCTGGTACAGCCGGCCGGGCAACGGGGTCAGCCACCCCGTTCACATGGAGCGCTTCGGGAAGCCGGGAAGAACCCTGCTGGGCTCCGACAGCCATACCCCGGCGGCCGGTTCTCTGGGAATGCTGGCCATGGGGGCGGGCGGCCTGGAGGTGGCCTTGGCCATGGCGGGGGAGCCGGTCTATCTCCGCATGCCTTCGGTAGTGGGGGTGTGGCTGACCGGCCGTCTGCCCGATTGGGTCAGCGCAAAAGACGTCATACTGGAAATGCTGCGCCGGCACGGCGTGCAGGGAGGTGTGGGTAAAATCATCGAGTACTACGGGCCGGGGCTGGAATGCCTTTCGGCCATGGACCGGCATGTCATCGCCAACATGGGGACCGAACTGGGCGCCACAAGCACGGTCTTTCCATCCGATGAAACCGTCAGGCGGTTCTTGAAGACTCAGGGCCGGGAGGTCGACTGGGTCCCCATCGCGGCAGGCGAAAAAGCCGATTACGAGGAAACCGATGAGA
>JBFYWS010000096.1:0-3752 GCA_041310935.1 Desulfobacteraceae bacterium
ATCCGTAAATCACATGATCCGAGACCTCATTGCCGAAGAAGGTGTACTTTTGCTGGGGGTTCACGTAGTAGGCAAACTTTTCGCTGCCCCCCACCTTGGTAAAACCTTTCAGGTCCTTGGCCGGGCTCGCCCATTTCGTGTCCCTGAAACCGGATTCGAGTTCGGCGGCCTGAACCGGGATAAAAAGCATACCCAGAAATGCCGCAACCATGATTGTCTTCACCACAAATTTCATGAAAACACTCCTTTTCGATCCCCTTCTTATGCTTATGACATGCCGGGGCGAAAGCGCTGAGCGCAACCGGCAGAAGTTTTTGCTCCGGCTGGGGGCGCCACGCCCCAGGAATCCCCGCATTCTCGATGTGGTCAAGGACCCTTTGGATGCACGCGATAGAACAGACGAACGGTCTTTGGATCAATAATCGAGGCCCAAATTTGATCATCAAAATTGTAAATCACATACCCGAAGACTTCCTCATTTTCGCCGAGCACTTGCATCACAGGAGAAGATTCGATTAATACACTCGCACAGCCGGAAGCCATCTCGTCGCTTGTGACTTCACGCCAGGGATCATCCCTCTGAATAATCTGATCGCCCTTCAGTTGAAAAAGCATGGCGTAGCTTCCCAAACAGTAGGTATGGTAGTTTTTCCAGTTGGCTCGCAGTTCCTTTTCCTTTGGCTGGTCGACTTTTCTAATTTTTGCCTGAGGACCAGTGCAACCCGCCATAATCAACAGCGAAGCCAATACCATTAAGAGCCGAAATAGCAGAAACATGCGTGGTCTCATGATTTGGAGCCCTCCTAATGTCCCGGAGATAGTAGGTGTTTAAACGTTATCACAATGTCGCTGTTCCGGTAATTTCGCCTGATGATAGCACATTATTATACGCAACATTATTCAGTCTCTTCCGCCGCTATCGTTGCCGTCTCCGCCCATCCACGGCGTACCCGTCGTGATGAAGACTGTTTTGGTGTCCGGGTCGATGCTTATCCCAGCGCTCATGCTCGAATACCAGACACCGATCTGCTCTCCTTTTGCATCCAGGATATACGCGCCGCATGTTCTGGAACCCGGAACCGGGAAACTCTGGACGAGTCCGACCACCTTCCGAAACGCCTCTGAGCTTGGTTCCACTTCGGTCCACAAGATGTCCTCGATGCGGTACTCGCGATTCAAGCCGAGCACGGCATACGGGTTGTTATCCAGATACAAATACCAGTATAGGTAGTCCGAAGAAACGTGCAACGTTTCAAAAGCCTGGCCGACGTCTTGGTTGTTCCGGAGCCACCCGAGATTGGCGATCGAACAAGCGGAAATCATCATTGCCAAGGCGGCCGCAACCGCCAACTTAACCCTGATAATGTTTTTTATCATGTAGATGATCCTTATCGACAGCTTTCGTTTTTGTGATAATGCCGACATACGTACTAAACGCAGTGAATTAATCCCCCCCCTTCAGGTCCTCAAGATCAACATCCGAGCCAGTGAGGATTGTTACACGCCCCCAATTGACCGGTTCCCCTTTATAATAGTAGGTGCTCCGGTTGCTTTGGTTCTGAGCCCAGTCGGAGCGCTCGTTGATCATTTGCTGCCGCGGCTGATCGAGCAAGCGCCGATAGGCTTTCTCATCGCCTGCATACAAACACTGGCAGCCCTGAGCGTCCGTATAGACATAGACCTGGCGCCCCTTATGTTCGACCCGGGCCAGTTGGAGCTGGGGCAGTTTTTGGATGCGCTCCAGTTTGGCCGGCGTGTCCGCCATCTTCAGGTCGAACCCGGCGGCGGCCAGCGCGTTCATTTGCTGAAAGGTCGGGTCCTTGGGGGGACCGGCACAACCGACCACGGTGAGCGCCGCGGCAAGCGCAATGGTGTGAAACATACGCATGCGAGTGGTCTCCACGAGCAATCCTCCTGTTTGTGCAAACATTGGATGGCGCCTGCTGCTCCCATGTAGAATATTTTACCGGCAATTTCAAACCACGCTTTTCTAACATATCAAGAGACAATCAAGAAAGAATTGCATAGTTGACTTGCTCGCAGGGCTATTCGCCGCTGCGCATCGACACCCGCGCAGGAATCTTGACACCACCAAATCCGTTTGCGATAGTTCGCTCTGAACCGCGAAAGCGAGCGAATCATAAAAAAGACCGCATTCCTTACGGTCGAAGATTCCCTGCAGCGTGCTGCAGGGATCTTCACTCATTTGCCGGGAAACTTTTCCCGAGATCCTATCGTCAGGAAATTCAAAGGAGATGCCCCATGCTGAGATTAGGCGAAAAAGGAGTCATCCCGCAGCGCGACAACGAGACCTATGCGATCGCCCCCCACATTCCCTGCGGACTGCTCAATCCGGAGCTGCTGCGAAGACTCGCCGACGTAGCTGAAAAATACAACGTCACGCTTGTCAAAATAACCGGCGCCACCCGGATTGCCATGGTGGGCCTAAAGGAAGAGGACATCGACCGGGTGTGGGAGGACCTCAAGCTGGACAAGGGTGCCGCGGTCGGCCTGTGCGTGCGCAGCATCCGGACCTGCCCGGGGAACGTCTACTGCAAACTCGGCCAGCAGGACGCGGTCGGAGTCGGCTTGAAACTGGACAAAATCTACCACGCCAAGGAACTGCCCGGCAAATTCAAGATGGCCGTGTCGGGCTGCCACCTGAGCTGCGCTGAATCGTGGGTGCGCGACATCGGCCTGATCGGCCGCAAGGAGGGCTGGGCCCTGGTCATCGGCGGCAATGTCGGGGCCACACCCCGCATCGCACAGGAGATCACCGACACGTTGGACGACACGGCCGCGCTGGCGGCCATCGAAAAAGTCATTGCCGTCTACGCGAAAGAAGCCAAGAAGGGCGAGCGCCTGGGAAAGATGATCGACCGCATCGGGCTCGAGCCGTTCAAAGCGGCGCTGGTCTGAGGCCACTGCCGGCTACCTGCGCCCATGCCAATGCCAAAGCCGACCGGCCCGTCACCGGTGACCGGCCCACTCCTGATGCTGCTCTCGGCGTGCATGTTCACCGCCATGAACCTGCTGCTCAAGCAGTCCATGGTTGATTTCCGGGTCTGGGACATCGGGTTTTACCGGTTCTTCGGCGGGCTGGTCATCTTGACGGCGGTCTTCGGCCGCCACGGCAATCCGTTCCGGTCCCCGGACACGAAGCTTCTGCTGATCCGGGGATGCAGCGGCTCCATCGCCTTTGTTGCCTTCGTCTTCAGCGTGCGGATGCTCCCGGTCTCAACCGCCCTCATGCTGCTGTATTCCTTTCCTGCCTTTGCGGCTGTTTTCTCGGCCTGGCTTTACCGCGAAAAAGTGTCCGCGACCGGCTGGCTGTGCCTGGTGCTCGTTCTGGTCGGCGTCGGCCTCCTGGTGGATCCCGCGGTCGGCGGAGACCGGCTCGGCTATTTGGCCGGCATGGTTTCCGCGGTCTTCGCCGGCCTAACGATCGCCATCATCCGCCGGCTCAAGCAGTCGAACGGCTCCGTCGTCATCTATCTTTACTTCTGCGCCGTAGGGGCTGCGGTCACGGCCCCGTTCTTCTTGCAGGGTCCGGTGCTGCCGGCCTCCCTCAACCAGTTGCTGGTGTGCGGCGGCATCGTCGTCACCTCGATCTTCGGGCAGCTCACCATGAACCACGGCTTCGGGTACTGCCGCAGCTGGGAGGGCGGGCTCTACATGACGAGCGAGATGGTGTTCACGGCGATCGCCGGCATTGTGCTCTTCGGAGACCCCGCCGGCTGGAGATTCTGGAC
>JBFYWS010000133.1:0-3537 GCA_041310935.1 Desulfobacteraceae bacterium
CGGCTCATCACATCCTGGGGCTGAAGCAGGTCCCAAGGGTTTGGCTGTTCGCCAATTAAAGTGGTACGTGAGCTGGGTTTAAAACGTCGTGAGACAGTTTGGTCCCTATCTTTCGCGGGCGCAGGATATTTGAGGGGATCTGTCCCTAGTACGAGAGGACCGGGATGGACGAACCTATGGTGTTCCAGTTGTCGCGCCAGCGGCATTGCTGGGTAGCTAAGTTCGGAAAGGATAACCGCTGAAAGCATCTAAGCGGGAAACCTACCCCAAGATAAGATATCCCTTCTTCGTGGAAACACGGAGAACTAAAGGCCCCTTGAAGAACACGAGGTTGATAGGCCAGGGGTATAAGTGTGGTAACACATTGAGCTTACTGGTACTAATCGGCCGTGCGGCTTGGCCACAAAATAGCGTACACGATCTTCTGGACGTTTGAGGTTTGATGGTCGCATATAAATTGTAACTTGTGAGTCACCATCGCCTTACAGTTTTCGGTGGCTATCGCGAAGAGGAAACACCCGTTCCCATCCCGAACACGGAAGTTAAGCTCTTCAGCGCCGATGGTACTGCACGGGGTCCTGTGTGGGAGAGTAGGTCGCCGCCGAAATTTTTATAGAAGCCCGGAGCTTTTGAAAAGCTCCGGGCTTTTTTTATGGTATGGGCATGGTGGAATAGTACACTGAAGAGATGAACCCGGCGGTCGGGATGGGGAAGCGCTATTCGAAGATGCTGACGTCACCGCTGCCGCGGCGGATGACCTCGGGGGAGTCATTGATGAGGGAGATGACGCTGGAGGGCTGGCCGGAGACCGCGCTGCCGTCGATGACGACGTCTACCTGTTTGCCGAAGTAGTCGTGGATCAGCGAGGCGTCGGAGAAGTTGCCGCCGTCCGGTGTCGTCGCGCTGGTGGTGATGATGGGGTGGCCCAGCTCGCGCACCAGCGCAAGGCAGATCGCGTTGTCGGGGACACGGATGCCGGCGGTCTTGCGCTTGCTGAGCATGATCTTGGGCACCAGCTTCGAGCCCTCGAGAATGAAGGTGTAGGGGCCCGGCAGCAGGCGTTTCATGGTCTTGTAGGCGTAGTTCGAGACCTTGGCGTAGTCGCTGATATGTTTCAAGTCCGAGCAGATAAAGCTGAACGGCTTGTCCTGGTCGCGGCGCTTGAGCTGGTATATTTTCTCGATGGCCTTCCGATTCATCAGGTCACAGCCGATGCCGTAGTAGGTGTCGGTCGGGTAGACCACGATCCCGCCCGCATTGAGGACCTCGACCACCTTTCGGATGAGCCGCTGCTGCGGGTTTTGCGGGTTGATGTTGATCAGCATGCCTGGAAACCGTCGTTCGGGGTCACAAAAAAAACAGTTTAGCACCAAATGGGGGAAAGTCAATTGGAAAATGCTCCAACTGGTTGGAATCATTTTATCTTCGCATGGCGAGGTCCGCCACTAGACACAGGAGGGGCGCCAAATAAACATTGCCAAACCAGCGGGCTTTTGTTATTCGATGGCAAAAAAATTATAACCGCTCAGGTAGATGGACTGAAGGCTTAAGACTGAAGGTAGATAGGCTGAAGGAAAATTCATGCGCGATCATTATTGCCCTTCAGCCTTCAGCCTAAACACCTGAGTGATTACCAGGAGGAATCCGATGCCGAACCCGCTGTTTGAGGAAGCCTACTCATTTGACGATATGCTGCTGGTGCCCAGCTATTCCGATGTGCTGCCCAAAGATGTGACCGTCAGCACCCGTCTGACTCGCCACATCAGCCTCAGCGTTCCCATTGTGAGCGCGGCGATGGACACGGTCACCGAGGCCGACGCCGCCATCAGCATGGCCCGGGAGGGTGGACTGGGTTTCATCCACCGCAACCTGGAGATCAAGACCCAAGCCCTGGAGGTCGACAAGGTCAAAAAGTCGGAAAGCGGCATGATCGTGGACCCGGTCACTATCCGCCCGGACCAGAAAGTGGCCGAAGTGCTGAAGCTGATGGAGCAGTACCGGATTTCGGGGGTCCCCGTCACCCAGGGGGACAAACTCGTCGGCATCGTCACCAACCGGGATTTACGCTTCGAAACCGACATGGACAAGAAGGTGGCGGACGTGATGACCAAGGACCGGCTGGTCACGGTCACCGATGGTATCGGTCTGGAAGAGTCGAAAAAACTGCTCCATGAGCACCGCATCGAAAAGCTCTTGGTGGTGGACAAAAGCGGCCGCCTCACCGGGTTGATCACCATCAAGGATATCGAGAAGATCAAGAAATACCCCAATGCCTGCAAGGATAGCTTCGGGCGGCTGCGGGTCGGTGCGGCCGTGGGCGTCGGGTCAGACATGGAGGAGCGCGCCGAAGCCCTGCTCAAGGCGGGGGCGGACGTCATCCTGATCGACACCTCCCATGGGCACTCCAAAAACGTGATCGACGCGGTCCGGCGGCTGAAGAGCACGTTTAAGGATATCGAGCTGGTCGCCGGCAACGTCGGCGCCGCCGCGGGCGCCGAAGACCTGATCAAGGCGGGGGTCGACGCCGTCAAGATCGGCATCGGGCCGGGTTCCATCTGCACCACCCGCATCGTGGCCGGCGTGGGGGTGCCCCAGTTGACGGCCATCATGAACTGCCGGCCGGTCTCCAGGAAGACGGGTGTCCCGCTGATCGCCGACGGCGGCATCCGGTTTTCGGGCGACATCACCAAGGCCATCGGGGCCGGTGCCGATTGTGTCATGATCGGGGGCCTTTTTGCCGGCAGCGAGGAGAGCCCGGGCGAACTGGTCCTCTACCAGGGACGCAGCTACAAGGTCTACCGGGGCATGGGCTCCATCGAGGCCATGAAAATGGGCAGCAAGGACCGCTACTACCAGGGCGACGATACCGAAGGCGACAAGCTGGTGCCCGAGGGCATCGTCGGCCGGGTTCCCTACCGGGGCTCGCTGCAGGCGAATATTTTTCAACTGGTGGGCGGTTTGAAGGCCGGCATGGGCTACTGCGGCTGCCGCACCCTCGACGAACTGCGGGAGAAGGCGCGCTTCGTCAAAATCACCGCCTCCGGCATCCGCGAGTCCCACGTGCACGACGTGATCATCACCAAGGAGGCGCCGAACTACCGCATAGAATAGACGGTTTCGCCGGAGGCCCACTATCTGCGTTGCGCTGCGCCCCGCACTCACTGCGGCGTGCAGGCAGCACGCCTCGTTCGGCGGGGCTTGCGCGCCTTGATCCTGGGCCTCGGGCCCGTCGTCAGCTCCGGTCGAAGTGAGCTGAATAATGGTGATTTGCCGGAGGCCCACTATCTGCGTTGCGCTGCGCCCCGCACTCACTCTCGCAGCGGTTTCGTCCGGTTCCCGGCCTGATCCGGAGCAGATATCCATACCGGGCTCCCGGCGTCTGTGCTTCAAGGATTAAACCGACATGAACGGCAGCCAATTCGTTCACCTACACGTACACACCCAGTACAGCCTGCTCGACGGCGCCATCCGCATCGACGACCTGCTGCAGCGGGTCTCCGAATATGGAATGCCGGCGGTGGCCACCACCGACCACGG
>JBFYWS010000578.1:0-6636 GCA_041310935.1 Desulfobacteraceae bacterium
GCCAAGATGTACGCCGCGCGTACGGCGGTGGAAGTCGCCGACGAGGCCATCCAACTGCTGGGCGGCTACGGCTATATGACGGAGTACGAGGTGGAGCGCTTTTACCGCGATGCCAAGATCACCGAGATCTATGAGGGGACCAAGGAGATCCAAAAGAACACGATCGCCAGCGCGGTGCTGGGCAAGCTGAAGTAGTCAAACCAGGCACGCGCCATGCGCAGGGTTTAGAGACTTCTGTCTTCCGCTGAGAGCAATCTTTACGTAGCGGCCCGGGATGAGCATCTTAGATCGTCATTTTCCGAGCTATGCGTCGAGGAGTGGCTTAAACGCAGGACCCAACCATGAAAGGAAAAGCGACCATGATCGAGCAGCTGAAGAAAGCGTTGACCACGGGTGTCGGCCTGGCCCTCAAGACCTGGACGGAAGTCGAGGCCGCGGGAAAAGACGTGATCAAGAAGGCTCAACTCTCCGAAAAGGATGCCGGTCAGTTTCTGAAAAACCTGAAGGCGAGCTACGAAAAGACCCAGAAGAAGATGGAAGTGCAGGTCACCCGCCTGGTCAAGGACGTTCTCAAGAAAGCCGACGTCGCGACCAACGATGACGTGAAGGCTCTCAAGCGGGAGATCCAAAGCCTCCGGAAGGAACTCAAGGCGGCCAAAGCGCCGAAGGCTGGCAAGAGCAAATCGCCCAAGGCCAAACCCAAAACCAAGCCAGCCTCCTGAAGGGCAGAAACCCCGGCTCCGGGCCGACCATGCTGAGCATCCGTAAAATCGGTGTCGTCAGCAGGACTT
This sequence comes from Desulfobacteraceae bacterium, assembly GCA_041310935.1. Classification (GTDB taxonomy): domain Bacteria; phylum Desulfobacterota; class Desulfobacteria; order Desulfobacterales; family SpSt-501; genus SpSt-501. The sequence continues at coordinate 792 of JBFYWS010000578.1, forward strand.
ACCGCCATCTCAACCGGTACCGCCATATCCTTGCAGTGCTGCTGAAGCACGGATTCGGCGAGCTGGTGGAGTCGCTGAGGATCGACCAGTACCTCGAAGTCGGTCTTCAAATGATTTCGAAGAAGAGGCCGCCGCGCGAGGAGCCTCTCACGCGACCCCAGCGCGTGCGCATGGCCCTGGAGGAGCTGGGGCCCACCTACATCAAGCTCGGCCAGGTGCTCTCGACCCGGCCCGACCTCATCCCCGTGGAGTTCATCGAGGAGCTCTCCAAGCTTCAGGACAGCGTCCCGCCGTTCCCCTTTGCCGATGCGGAGACCATCATCCAGCGCGAGCTGGGGGCACCCTCCAGCGATGTGTTCGACCGCATCGACGTCGAACCGGCGGCCTCGGCGTCCATCGGCCAGGTCCACCGCGCCCGCCTGAAAAACGGTGAAGCGGCGGCCGTGAAGATCCAGCGCCCCGGAATCCGCGCGCTCATCGAGGTGGACCTCGAGATCATGCTGCACCTGGCAACCCTGGCGGAACGGCACGTCGAAGAACTGGTCTTGCACAAACCGGTCAAGATCGTCGAGGAGTTTGCCCGCACCCTAGAGAAGGAGATCGATTATCGTATCGAGGCGACCCACATCGACCGGATCTCCCAGGGGTTTCTCGACGATCCGACGGTCTACATTCCGGCGGTCTTCAGGGAGTACAGCACCGCCTGCATCCTCACCACCGAATACGTGGAAGGGATCAAGATTTCGAACATCGGCGAGCTCGATGCCGGTGGCTACGACCGACGCCTGCTCTGCTCCCGTGGAGCGGACATCGTCCTGAAGCAGGTGTTTCACCACGGGTTCTTCCACGCAGACCCGCACCCCGGGAACATTTTCGCACTGCCCGGCAACGTCATCTGCCTGCTGGACTTCGGCATGGTGGGCGTGGTGGACCGCCAGACGCGGGAGATGTTCGTCGAACTGGTGGACAGCGTCGTGCGCCGCAACGAGGGCCGGGCCGCACAGGTTCTCCTGCAGCTGACCAGCTGGGAGCAACAGCCGGAGCTTCGGCAGCTGGAGCGGGAGCTTTCGGAATTCATGGGCCGCCATCTCTACCGCCCGCTCAAGGAGATCGAGGTCGGCAAGCTCCTGCAGGACCTGTTGGAGATCGCCACCCGGTTTCAGCTGCGGCTTCCGCCGGATATCTTCCTGATGCTCAAGGCCATCAGCACCGTGGAGACGGTCGGCCGGATGCTCGACCCGGATTTCGACATGATCGCAAAAGCCGCCCCCTTCATCGAGCAGGTGCTGATGGACCGTTTCAAACCGCAGCGGGTGGCCGAGGACGTGGGCGACCTGGCGGCGCGGATGCTGAAGTTCCTGCACCAGTTCCCCAAGGACCTCCTCGACCTGGCCGGGCTGTTGAGACAGCAAAAACTCAGCCTGCAACTCAAGCACGATGGGCTTGACAAAGTTCTCGCCACCCACGACCAGATCAGCAACCGCATTTCCTTTGCTATCATCATCGCCGCCCTCATCGTGGGCTCGGCCCTGATCGTCATCTCCAAGACACCGCCGCTTTTCTACGGCATCTCCCTCATCGGCATCATCGGCTTCCTGGCAGCCGCCCTCATGGGCATCTGGCTGTTGGTGGCCATTCTCAAAAAGGGCAAGCTCTGAGCCGGCCTGCACCTCACAGCTGGCGCTCCGCCCATCTTTGCAGGCAGGATTCGTGTATTACCTTTCAGGCCACTATCGACCGGTCGGCACCCTGTTCACCCCGAACTTGTGCAGTCTCACCCCCGGGATTCACGGGTTCCATGTCCATGAACACCCCAGCTGCGCCCCCATGGACAAAGACGGCAAAATGGTCCCCTCTCTCGGTGCCGGCGGCCACTATGACCCGATAAAGGCCGGCAAACATTTGGGGCCATACGGGGACGGGCATCTGGGTGACTTGCCGCCGCTTTACGTCGATGCCCAGGGCAAGTCCACGCTGCCGGTGCTGGCGCCGCGGCTGAAGGTAACGGACGTCAAAGGCCGCAGCCTAATGGTGCACGCGGGCGGCGACAACTTTTCGGACCAACCGGATCCGCTGGGGGGTGGCGGTGCGCGAATTGGTTGTGGAATTGTAAATTAGGGCGCCTATTCCGCGCGCCGTGGTTGAGTGCGGCGTCAGGGTGTGCTACACAGGCCGGTGTGTTCCTTCACGGAGACGACCTATGACGCTGTACGTGTACAACACCCTGACGCGGCAGAAAGAAGAATTCGTTCCGATCCGGCCCGGCGAGGTCGGCTTATATACCTGTGGACCCACGGTCTATAACTTCGCCCACATCGGCAACCTGCGCACGTATCTGTTCGAGGATGTCCTGAAAAGGGTCCTCGCCTACAACGGCTACCGCGTGACCCACGTGATGAACATCACCGACGTCGGGCACCTGACCGGCGACCGGGACATGGGCGAGGACAAGATGGAGAAAGGCGCCCAGCGCGAGGGCCGGACGGCCTGGGACATCGCCGAGTTTTACACCCGCGCGTTCAAGCAGGACATCGCGCGGCTGAACATCCTGGATCCCAGCATCTGGTGCAAGGCGACCGACAGCATCCCCGAGCAGATCGATCTCATCCGGATTCTGGAGCAGAAGGGGTTCACCTATAAGACCGGCGACGGCATCTATTTCGACACCGCCAAGTTTCCGGGGTACGCCGCGCTCTCGAGCCAAAACCTCGATGCGCTCCAGGAGGGGGCCCGGGTCGAAAAAAACCCGGCGAAGCGCAACGCGACGGACTTCGCCTTGTGGAAGTTTTCACCGGCCGGCGCCAAGCGCCAGATGGAATGGGACGCGCCCTGGGGGGTCGGCTTCCCCGGGTGGCACATCGAGTGCTCGGCCATGAGCATGCAGTTTCTCGGCGAGCAGCTCGACATCCACTGCGGCGGGATCGACCACGTCGACATCCACCACACCAACGAGATCGCCCAATCCGAGGCTGCCACCGGCAAGAAATTTTTCAACGTCTGGATGCACGGGGCGTTCCTGAACATCCAGGGCGGCAAGAAGATGGCTAAAAGCGAAGAGAATTTTCTCACGCTCGACAACGCCCTGATCAAGCGCGGCATCCCTCCGCTCGCTTACCGCTATGCGGCTTTCCAGACCCACTACCGCAAGCCCATGGAATACACCGACGAGTCCATCCAGGCCGCTAAAAACGGCCTGGAGCACCTTCACAACCAGGTCCGGGAAGTGGCCAAGGGCGGCGCAACGCCCGCCGCCGCCCATTCCGCCTTCCGCGAGAAATTCATGGAGGCGATCAACGACGACCTGAACATGCCGCGCGCCATGGCGGTGATCCAGGAGATGCTCAAGAGCGATATGCCCGGCGCCGAAAAGCACGCCACTATTCTGGATTTCGACCGGGTGCTGGGGCTGAGCCTGGATGAGGTCGACAAACCCCAGGAGATCCCACCGGATGTCCAGGCGCTGGTGGACGCCCGCGGCCGCGCGCGCGCATCCAAGGACTGGGCCGGCTCCGACCGGCTGCGGGACGAAATCCTGGCGCTGGGGTACACGGTCAAGGACACGCGCGACGGCATGAAACTCCTGAAGCCTTAGTCCCCTTCCTTTTGCATCACATCGTCCCATAGCCCCTCAAAAAATAAGTTGACTTGCAGCTCACAATGCAACATAGTTGCATTTGGATTGGTTCGGTTGGCTGACTCATTTTCTATGTCAATATGATACGGCACATCTATAACAAGCTTATCTAACATAAAGAATTATATATGTTTAAATACTGTTGTTCCAAATCGACTCCGGCGGTACAAGGGCGAGGTCTGTTTTTTGCAATAAATTTGCTTAAAGCAAGTGAAAGGAGACTAACATGAAACGCATTATTGGTCTAACGGGATCGCTTTTCTGGCTTCTCATGGCCGGTCACCCGGCATTGGCCGCGAATGTTAAGACGTTTGTCAGCATCGCCCCCCAGCAATACTTTGTCCAGAAAATCGGAGGGGACCTGGTGGACGTCTCCGTCCTGGTCCCGCCCGGGGCTGATCCCCACACCTACGAGCCCAAGCCGCGGCAGATGGCGGAACTGGCCAAGACCGCCGTTTACTTTGCGGTGGGAATCGACTTCGAAAAGGCCTGGATGAAGAAGATCGCTGCCACCAACCCAGGCATGCGGATCGTTCACACCGACGCGGGCATTGAGAAGATGGCCCTCGCCGAGCACCACCGCGGGCATGCGAAAGAAACCAAGGACGCCCACGGCCACGACACGGCGCATCATCACGAAGGCGCTCCGGACCCCCATGTATGGCTGTCGCCGCAATTGGTGAAGATCCAGGCGAAGCATATCATGGAGGCACTTGCCGCGGTTGATTCGGCCAACCGAACGCGCTATGAAGAGAACTACACCGCGTTTTTAGGGGAAATCGATGCGTTAGACGCCGAGTTCAAGTCCCTCTTTGCCGACAGGCAGGGCACTCGGTTCATGGTGTTTCACCCCTCCTGGGGCTATTTTGCCCAGGCTTACGGACTTGAACAAGTGCCGATCGAAATCGAAGGCAAGGACCCCAAACTCGCGCAGCTCAAAGAGTTGATTCATCATGCCAAGGAGCACGATATCAAAGTGATTTTCGTTCAACCGCAGTTTTCCTCGAAAAGTGCCCAGATGGTGTCCCGTGAAATCGGCGGTCAAGTGGTGGCGGTCGATCCGCTGGCCGGAAACTGGGCCGAGAATTTGCGCGAGGTCGGCCGGAAATTCAAGGCCGCCCTCCGCTAAGGGTGCACGCTATGGGCGAACCCATCATTGACGTGAGCCGGGTCTGGTTTTCCTTCAACGGACAGCCGGTGCTGCAGGATGTGGACCTGAAGGTGCAGCGCGGGGATTTCCTGGTCATCATCGGGCCCAATGGCGGCGGCAAGACGACCCTGCTCAAGCTGATGTTGGGTTTGTTAGAGCCTACCCGCGGAACGGTTCGCGTCTTCGGCCAGCCTCCGCTGAAGACGGTCCATCGGATCGGCTACGTGCCCCAGAACGTGCACATCAACAAGACCTTTCCGGTGTCGGTCATGGACGTCGTCCTGATGGGCCGGCTGCGGAGCGGTCGGGGATGGTCGCGGCACACGCGGGAGGACCAGTTCGCCGCACAGGCTGCCCTCGATCAAATGCGGGTCTGGGAGCACCGCAGCCGGCGCATCGGCGAGCTCTCCGGCGGGCAGCTGCAGCGGGTATTCATCGCGCGGGCGCTGGTTTTAAAGCCGGAAATCCTTTTCTTGGACGAAGCCATGGCCAGCATCGATACCCAGACCCGTGGGGAGTTCCACGAAATACTGCAGGAGTTGAACCGGTCCGTCACCATCGTGGCCGTCAGCCACGACATAATGGCCCTGTCGCGCCACGCCACATCCGTGGCCTGTGTCAACCGGGATCTTCACTATCACGACTCCGGCGAAATCACTCAGCCGATGCTGGATGCGGCTTACGCCTGCCCGGTGGATCTGGTGGCGCACGGGATCCCCCATCGGGTGCTGGGCCGGCATGAGGACAAGGGACATGGTTGAGGCACTGCAGCTGGAGTTCATCCGCAACGCCTTGGCGGCGGGGATCCTGGTCAGTCTGGTGTGCGGCGTGATCGGGACCCTGGTGGTGGTGAACCGGATCGTGTTTCTCGCCGGCGGAATTGCCCATGCCGCCTATGGCGGGATCGGGTTGGCCTTTTTTATGGGATGGCCCTACGTGGTCGGGACGTTGGGGGTCTCGGTCGTTTCCGCCGGCATCATGGCCGCCGTGACCTTGAAGGCCAGGCACCGGGCGGACGCCATGGTGGGGGTGATCTGGGCGGTGGGGATGGCGATCGGCGT
>JBFYWS010000166.1:0-12970 GCA_041310935.1 Desulfobacteraceae bacterium
ACCGAACCGCCGCCGGCCTCCTTCACGCTGTTCGGCTTCCCGGACCAGGAGGCCATGAAGACCCGCGCCGAAATCAGCATCCCCTGGGTGGGCGGCCTGATCGTGACGCGCTCGCTCGACAAGCCCATCAAGGGGGTGCGGGAACTGATCGCGGAAAACGAAGACCGCATCATAAAAGGGGTGAAGGCCTTCGGCCTTCTCCAGAAGCTGCGCGCCGGCGACACCGCGCCGGCCCTGCTCCAGGAGTTCAACACCCTCAAGCCGAACCTGGGCTACGGCCTGCTGTTGAAACGCTACACTCCCAGCGTGACGGATGCGACCCCCGAACAGATCCACCGGGCGGCGCTCGACACGATCCCCAACGTGGGGGTCATGTTCTGGTGCTTCCGCATCATGGTTGGCCTGGGGTTCTACCTGCTGGCCCTGATCGTAATATCCTTCTATTTCTGCGCCAAGCGGGTGTTCCACCAGAAACGCTGGCTTTTGAAAACGATCCTGTTCAGCATGCCGGCGCCCTGGATCGCCGCCGAGCTGGGCTGGATCGTGGCCGAGTACGGGCGCCAACCCTGGAGCATCGGCGAGGTGCTGCCCACGCTGCTCTCGTCATCCACCCTGTCCACGGGCGACCTGATCGGCAGCATCGCCGCGATCGTGCTGCTCTACACGGCGTTCATGATCGCGGCCGCCTATCTCATGGTCAAATTCGTCCGCCTGGGTCCGAGCAGCCTGCACACCGGGCGCTACCACTTTGAACAAGGACATGCGGCCTGACCCGCCCGCTGAAGGAGGACCCATCCGATGCCTATATTGTTCGACTACTTCACGCTCAAAATCATCTGGTGGCTGCTCGTGGGCGCGTTGCTCATCGGCTTTGCCGTCATGGACGGTTTCGACCTGGGAGTGGGGGCGCTCTTGCCCTTTGTGGCCAGAACCGACGGCGAGCGCCGCGTGCTCATCAACAGCATCGGCCCCACCTGGGAGGGCAACCAGGTCTGGTTCATCACCGGCGGCGGAGCGCTGTTTGCGGCCTGGCCCCTGGTCTACGCCGCCGCCTTCTCGGGCTTCTACTGGGCGCTCCTGCTCGTGCTCTTCGCCCTGTTCTTCCGCCCGGTGGGCTTCGAATACCGCAGCAAGGTGGCCGACCCGCGCTGGCGCAGTGCCTGGGATTGGGGCCTGTTCGTGGGCGGCGCCGTGCCGGCGCTCGTCTTCGGGGTCGCCTTCGGAAACCTCCTGCAGGGGGTGCCCTTCGCGTTCGACGAGTTTCTGCGGCCTTTTTACGGCGGCAACTTCTTCGGCCTGCTCAACCCCTTTGCCCTGCTGACAGGGGTCGTGAGTCTGTCGATGCTCGTCATGCACGGGGCGGTCTACCTGCAGATGCGCACCGAGGGCGTAATCGCCGTGCGCGCGCACACGGCGGTGCGCCTGTTCGGCATCGTCTTCATCGCGGCCTTCGTGCTCGCCGGGATCTGGCAGGCCTACGGGATTCAGGGCTTCCGCCTTGTGGCGAGCCCCGACCCCGGCACCTCCTTCAGCCCGCTCGCCAAGACCGTGGAACAGGCCGCCGGCGCGTGGATGGCGAACTATGCCGGCCACCCCTGGATGTGGAGCGCACCCGTCCTGGCGGTCGCCGGCGCGGGTTTGGCCATTCTGCTCGCTGCGGCCGGGCGCACCGGGGCCGCCTTCGTGCTGAGCGGGACTGCCCTTACCGGGACCATCCTGACGGCGGGCTTTGCCATGTTCCCGTTCATCATGCCATCGAGCACCGTCCCGAACGTGAGCCTGACCGTCTACGATGCGGTCTCGAGCCACCACACCCTGAACCTGATGTTCATCGCCGTGGTGGTGTTCCTGCCCATCGTGCTGGCCTACACGAGCTGGGTCTACCGGGTGCTGCGGGGCAAGGTGACCGAAAAGCGGATCCGGGAGGAGACGCATTCAGCGTATTAGTTTTGCGGAATAAAATCCCCCCGGCCCCCTTTGGCAAAGGGGGCCGGGGGGATTTTGGAAGCGACTTTTCCGGAAGGTGCTGCGCGAATGCCACATGTGATCGTTAAACTTTATCCCGGACGAACCGAGGAGCAGAAAAAGCGCTTGGCGGATGAAATCGTCCGCGACGTTGTGGAGATCGCGAAATGTGCGGAGAAATCGGTCTCGGTGGCGATCGTTGAAGTTAACCCCGAGGACTGGACGGAAAAAGTTTACAAGCCCGACATCCTGAACAGCGCGCACACGTTGTACAAGAAACCGGGTTACAACCCGCTTCAATAAGGAAGAACAATCAGGGTGTAGATACGGGAGGCTCTATGTGGTACTTCACCTGGATCTTGGGCGTGTTGCTGGCCTGCGCCTTCGGCATCATCAACGTGATGTGGATGGAGTCCGAGGAAATGCTGGGCAAGGATAAAGATTAACGAAGCTGTGTCTTGGGGTTTTCGGGCTTCCAACAACCTGGGAATGGTATCGCCTTTCAGACACCACGCTCACGCCACCTAACGTGCCGGACGTCCCGGTGGCTCTGGTGCACCAATTCACAACACGCCTCCAATGTTGTCCTTTGTTCACCTTCACTGCGTCTTGTGAACCGTCGGCCGGTTGGCAACAGCAACCCCAGCCGCGGCACACGCCATGCCCAGCCAGGCGAGCGGCGGCATGGCCTCGCCGATCAGAAGCCACGCAATCAAGGCAGCGATCGGCGGGATGAGGAAGAAGAGCGCCGACACCTGCGCGGCCTTCCCGCGCCGGATCATGGCAAGCAGCAGCGTGACCGAAACCAGGGAGTTGCCGATAACGAGGTAAAAGAGGGCGGCAATCATCTCGCCGGTCCATGACACGTGCATGTCCTCCAGCGCCCAGGCCAGGGGCAGCACCGCAGCGAAGCCGACGGCGTATTGGACCAGGTTCGATGTCACCGGGTGCTGGGCAACCCCGAAGCGCTTTTCGTAGAGCGTCCCAGCGGTCATTCCAAAAAGGGCGCCGAACGAACACAGAATCCCGACCGCCGATGTGGCATCGACCGCCGAACGCGTCATGATGACAAGGGCCGCGCCAAAAATCCCCAAGCCTAAGCCCAGCCACTGAATCAACCCCACCCGTTCGTGCACAAGACTGGGAGCGAGAATCCCCACCAGGATCGGCTGCAGGGAGACGATCAGCGCTTGCAGGCCGGCTGACACGCCAAGCTTCATGGCAATGTAGGCCAGGCCGAAATAGAGCGTCTGAACCAGGATGCCGATAACCACCTGGTGCCACCACTCCACCGGGCTTTTGGGCAACGGCGGCCGCATGAGCAGAAACAGCGGCACCAACACCGCCAAGACCACCCCGTAACGCAGCGCCAGGTAGGTGATCGGCTCCGCGTAGGCCAGCCCGGCCTTCAAAGCGGTGAAACCGCCCGACCACAGGAGAATGAAAACCGCGGGGGCCCAGCCTATACCGGAAGAAGATGCGCCGTTTATCGATCGTGCGCGTTCAGATTCCGACCTCATGCCCCTCCGGCCGGCCGAAGACCGCCCCGCCGTTGATGATCTGGAGCACTTCCCGGGCGATCTCCAGTTCCTCGTTGGTGGGGATGACGAGAACTTTCACCCGGCTGCCGGCGGCCTGGATTTCACGCGGCCGGTTCCCGGCGGCCGCGTTTGCGTCCGGGTCCACCGCGATCCCGAACCCGGCGGCGGCAGCCAGGCCGTCACAGGCCATCCACCGCACATCCGGCGAGTTCTCGCCGATACCGGCCGTGAACACCAAGACGTCCAGCCCGCCCATGACGGCCGCATAGGAGCCGATGTATTTCTTGATGCGGTAGCAGAAGGCCTCCAGGGCGACGGCGGCCTGGGGGTTGCCCGCAGCCCGGGCCGCCAGGATGTCGCGCAGGTCGTTGCTGCCTGTCTCGGCCAGACCCAGCAGCCCACTCTGCTTGTTGAGCAGATCGTTCATGGCGCCGATGCCGAGTTGCCGGTGTTCCATGAGGTGGAGCACCGCCGCCGGGTCGATGTCGCCGCAGCGGGTGCCCATGATCAGCCCTTCCAGCGGTGTGAACCCCATGCTCGTGTCGATGCTGTGGCCGCCCTTCACCGCGGCCATGCTGCAGCCGTTACCCAAATGGCAAACGATCAGGCGCAGCCCGGCGAGTGGCAGGCCGAGAAACAACGCGGCCTCCTCGGCCACGTATTTGTGGCTGATGCCGTGGAACCCGTAGCGCCGGATGTGGTCCTCGCGGTAGAACCGGTACGGCAGTCCGTATAGAAACGCATGCGGGGGGATGGTGGCGTGGAAGGCCGTGTCGAAAACGGCGACCTGCACGGCAGTGGGGATGTGCCGCTCACTCGCCTCAATGCCGTTCAGGTTATGCGGGTTGTGCAGGGGCGCAAAACGGGCGCATTCGTTCAGGTGGGCTTTGACGTCGGCGTCGACCACGACCGGGTGGGTCAGCTTCTCGCCGCCATGCACCACGCGGTGGCCGACCGCTGTCACCTGTCGGATCTCTTTCAGGACCCCGTGCGCCGGATGGGTCAGGGCGGAGACAATTTCGCCCACCGCCGCATCCGCGTTGGCGACGGCGACGAGCGTTTCCGAGCGGTCTCCCCGGTGGTTGCGATACATGAGCCGGGTACCGTCGAAGCCTATGCGCTCGACAATCCCGCCGGCAAGCGCTGTCTGCGCGTCCGGGCCGAAGAGGGTGAACTTGACCGACGAACTGCCGGCGTTGATGACCAGAATTGCCATCCTGCACTGATGTCCTACCGTAACTCAGGCTGTGAGGGTTCGGGGTTCAGGAAAGCAGCAGTTGCCGGGGCCTGATCGCAGCCGACCCCCATCGTCCATATGGGCGGATGGCAAGAACCATGGCGCTTCCCCTCGTTAATTGCCTGAACCCTGAACCCCGATGCCTGAGTAGTTGCGTCCTATTTGTGTTGGCTCTAAATTGGCCGGAGACTCACCCGTCGGCCGGGGGGCTATTTTTTCCGGTCGACTGACCGTTGTCTCTTTTGTTTTGGGTTCCCGGCAGCGGCCCGGGCCGCCTTGGTCTCTCGGCCCCCCGGGCTTTTACGGGTAATAAAAACGGCGGATGTATTTCTCCTGAAAGTCGAAGGACCAGTGCACGTTCTGCCAGACGTTTACGGCCGCGTCGCGGTCGCCCTTTCCAAGGGCATCGATCAGCCGGTCGTGGTCGCGGCAATTGCCGAGCTCCCACTCCTTGATGTAGCCCCGCCGCGGGAAATCGTAAAGGCGCCGCTTCATGGGCATGATGATGCGTCTAAGGGAAGCATTGTGGGACAATTCCAGGAAAACGTCGTGAAAAAGCAGGTTCTGCTGGTAGTAGGCCTGATAGTCCTCGCGCTTCAGCGCGACCCGCAGGGCGGCGTTCAGCCACTTCATTTTCTCGAGGTGAAGGGGCTGGATGTTGTCGAAGACGGACAGAAGGGCCGCCGTCTCCAAGGCACCGATGATTTCGTAACAGCTGCGGATCTCTTCGACCGTCAAGCGGTTCACAAACACGCCGCGGCGGGGGGATATGGTGACGAACCCCTCGGTGTCCAGCTGCAGGAGCGCATCCCGCAGCGGGGTCTTGCTGATGCCCAGCTCCTGGCTGATCCCGTTCAGGTTGATCGCCATCCCGGGGGTCAATTTCCCCCGGGATAGCTCTTCGCGGATGTAATCATAAACCTTCTCGCGCAAAGATTTGGCGTTGATGATCATTCTTTTACCGCCGGCACGCTATTTTTGGTAATCCGCATCGCAGATCGCCAGGTTCCGGTCGATGACGTCCAGGCCGAAGTCGAGCTCCTCGGTAGTAATCGTCAGGGGCGGGCTGAACGTGATCACCGACGCTCCGCCGGGCATGATGTACACCCCTTCCTCCATGCACTTGCCCAGGAACTTCATTTTCGACGTGGCCGGTCGCGGCGGCTCCATCAGTGCCTCGTGGATCGGCTCCCGGGTTTGGCGGTTCTTGACGATCTCGATCCCGCAGAACAACCCCTTGCCCCGCACCTCCCCGACGCAGGGGTGCTTCTCCTGCAGCTCTTTCAGCTTCTTCATCAGGTAGTCGCCGGTCTTGGCGGCTTTTTCGATGAGTTTGTCCTGCCGGTAGGCTTCGATCGCCGCCACCGCCGCCGCCATCGCCACGGCATGGCCCGAATAGGTGTGCCCATGCAGGTACGGCTGAGTCTCGAACTTCTCCGCTATCCAAGGGCGAACAACGGTTGCACCCAGCGGCACCGAACCCGAGTTGATCCCTTTGGCCAAGGCCATGATGTCCGGCACCACCCCCCAGTGGTCCATCCCGAACCATTTTCCGGTCCGACCGAAGGCGGTCATGACCTCGTCGGCGATCAGCACCACCTCGTACTTGTCACAGATGGCCCGCACCATCGGCCAGTACTCTTCCGGCGGCACGATTATCCCGCCGGCCCCGAAGATCGGCTCACCGATCACCGCGGCCACGCGCCGGGCCCCACCTTCCAACCGGATCACGTCCTCCACGTGCTTGGCGCACTGGATATCGCACGACGGGTAGGTTGCCCCGAAATAGCAGCGGTAGCAGTAAGGCGGTAGAATGTGCACGGCGCCCGGAACCGCCGGCTCGGCGCACCAGTTGCGGTAATCGGCCGACACGGCCATGGCCCCCATGGTCGACCCGTGGTAGGACCGCCACCGGGAGAGCACCTTCTGCTTGCCTGTGGCCCACCGGGCGATCTTGATGGCCCCTTCGACTGCCTCCGTGCCACCGGTTGAGAAAAACGACTTCTTCAGGTCGCCGGGCGTCACCTCCGCCAAAAGCTTGCCCAATCGCGCCTTGGGTTCCGTTGCCCACTGGGAGTTGACGCTCGGCAGCAGCGCGGCCTGCGCGGCGATGGCCGCATTCACCCGGTCGTCGCTGTGGCCCAGGTTGGTGAAGATGAATTGGGAGGTCAGGTCCAGGTACTTTCTGCCCTCCGAGTTGTAAACCCAGCATCCTTTGGCCTTCGCCGCCACGAAGGGTTTCAATCCCTTCTGCGCCGTCCATGGCGTCAGGACATACTCGGCCTCGTACTTTCGAATCGTCTCCGCATCAAGCCCTTCTTTCTGAACTGTGTTGGACATATTCACTCTCCTCGATTGTCGTTTTGCTTTATTTATGCATCAGATACAGCCGCCCCATTCGTGCCCACGAGACAGGGCGGGCGCCCCCTCTGCCTGCATGGGGTTAATAATTCGCCTCCAGAATGCGGATCACATCGGCTTCGGTGACCTTGCGCGGGTTGTTGCTGATCAGCCGCGCGGCACCCACCGTGGCCTTGGCCAGGGCGCCGAACTCCTCACGCGGAACACCGTAGGAGCTCAATTTGTAGGAAATGCCCACATCGTCGAGCAGGCTCTTGATCGCCTTGACCGAGAGTCGCGCGGCCTCAATTTCGCTCACGCCCCCGGTCTTTTCGCCGAACGCCTTGGCGATTTCAGCAAATTTCTGCGGGGCGGCGATGAGGTTGAACTCCATCACCCACGGGAGGATGAATGCCGTCAACTGGCCGTGCGGCAGGTGAAATTTGCCGCCGATGGCGAGAGCCATGGCGTGGTCCAGCCCGTTCTGGGTGTTCGAGAAGGCCATGCCGGCCAGGCAGGAGGCGTGCTGCATGTTCTCCCGGGCCGCCCGGTTGTCGCCGTTGGCATACGCCAGCCGCAGATTGGCGGCGACGAGGCGGATGGCCTGCAGGTTCAGGGTGTCGGTGAAGACCGAGGCGCGCACGCCGACAAAGGACTCGATGGCATGCACCAGGGCATCCATGCCGGTCATGGCGGTCACCCGCGGCGGCATTCCCATGGTCAATTGCGGATCCAGCAGGGCCACCCGGGCGAACATGTGCTCGCTCACGATACCCTTCTTGACATTGTTTTTGGTGTCCGACAGCACGCAGATGGAGGTCATCTCGCTGCCGGTGCCGGACGTGGTGGGGATGAGAACGAGGGGCACGCCCGGCAGGGGCACCAATTCCATGCCGAAATATGTCTCGATCGGGCCGGGGTTGGTCAGCATCACCGAGGTCACTTTCGAGATGTCGAGCGAGCTGCCGCCGCCGAGGCCCACGATGACATCCGGGCCATAGGCCTTGGCGGCCTCGATGCCGGCCAGGGCCACTTCCACGCTGGGGTCGGGCTCGACCTCGGCAAACACGTTGTAGGCGACCTTGGCCCGGTCGAGCACACCGGTCACAACGTCCACGATCCCGGCCGATTTGATCCCGGGGTCTGTCACCACCAGGACTTTTGTGCCTTTTACGCGCTTGATCTCATCGACAAGCATCTCGACCGCGCCGACGCCAAAAACGATCCGGCGCACGCTGTCAAACGATCTGACCATCATCACGGGTCTCCTTTCGCAGTTCACCTGTCAGTAGAAATTGAGGTCTCATTCGGAAAAAACAGCGGCGGATACCGGCCTACAGGACCAGCTCCGAGGCGTCGGTAATCTGCTGCCGGAGCTCGAGGAACTTCATGTCCGTATGTTCCCGCGGCCGTGGCAGTTTGACATCGTAGACTTCATGCATGCGACCGGGAAGCTTCCCTTTCAGGGTAACGATGCGGTCCCCGAGGTAGATGGCCTCATCGATGTTGTTGGTCACAAAAAGCACCGTTCGTTTATCGGTCTCCCAGATGCGGACGGTTTCTTTTTCCATGAAGTAGCGGGTCTGGGCGTCGAGCTGCCCGAAAGGCTCGTCCAGGAGCATCACCGTGGGGTTGTTGGCGTAAGCCCGGGCGATCCCGACACGCTGCTTCATGCCCCCGCTCAGTTGGTGCGGGTAATGTTTTTCGAAACCGTTTAGGCCGACCAAGTCGATATAGTGCTGGGCGATTTCCCGGCGCTCCTTTTTTCCGACTCCTCGAAGCCTGGGCCCAAGTTCCACGTTACCCGCTACTGTCTTCCAGGGAAATAGCATGTAGCTCTGAAAAACCAATCCCCGATCGGAGCCAGGGCCTGAGACGTCCCTCCCGTCGAGAACGACCCGGCCACTCGTAGGGGTTTCAAGCCCGGCGATAATCCGTAACAAGGTGCTTTTTCCGGACTGGCCCGGACCCAGAATCACAACAAACTCGTTTGCCCTCACATCGATACTGATATCATCGATCACGTTTACGCGTTGCGAGCCTTTCTGAATGAACTCCTTGCTGATATGCGTACAGAGGATTTTGCAGTTGGTTTCTGTCTTCACGCAGGCTAATCCTTCTTCCAAAACTTAGGTTAAGCTGTTTGGATCTCACGCTTCCAAGGGCATAGAACCTTTTCAAGCCCTGACACCAGAAGGGTTGTCAACCAGGCGACCATAGCGATTACCACCATCCCACCCACAATAAGCGCTGGCTTTGACTGGGTCATACCGAGGAGGATAATAAAACCTAGACCCGAACGGGCACTGACGAGTTCAGCCGCCAGCACACATGTCCAGGCACAACTTAAAGATATCTGTAAACCGGCAAAAATTGCAGGGAAGGCGGCGGGAAAACAAACGTGCAGAATTTCATCACGCCGGTTTCCTCCCAGCATCCGTACCACGTCATAGAGTTGAGGTTCGATCAGCCGCACTCCGTTGTAGGCGTTCAGTAAACAGGGCACGAAGGTACCAACGACGATGATAAAGATCTTTGAAGGTTCCCCTATCCCAAACCACAGTATCGCAATCGATACCCAAGCAATCGGCGGCATTGGTTTAATCAGGTCAAAAACAGGCTTAACAATAGCGTCAACATATCGGTTTAAGGCCATGAAAAGACCCAATGGAGTCGCAAGAACTGCACCAATGGCGAATCCGATCAGAATTCGTTGAGTGCTCGCCCAAATATGGCCTATGAGACCTTTCCCTGCAATTGGATTGACCATCATGTCTGCCAACTGAAGTAAGACCTCATAGGGTCTAGCCAAGGCGCTTCCAAGGAAACGATTGAGCGCAATGTATTCCCAAATGATAAAAAAAGCGGTTGTTGAAACAGCATACAAGAACCAGCGGTTTTTAAGAACATGCCATATGGACAGGGGGGATCTTTCTTTAATTTGGGCCTGCACTTCATTGGCGATGCTATTCACTGCTATTTTACCTCCGAATCCCGGCCAACAGGCGTTTTTCTACCCAGTCGATGGCCACACCGATTACAGCGCCGGTGAGCCCGACCATGACCATTCCGAGCACGACCAGATCCGGCATTGCCAATCGGCGCCCCATTGTAATGAGGTAGCC
The DNA here is from genome assembly GCA_041310935.1 of Desulfobacteraceae bacterium. GTDB lineage: Bacteria > Desulfobacterota > Desulfobacteria > Desulfobacterales > SpSt-501 > SpSt-501. The sequence continues at coordinate 10,209 of JBFYWS010000166.1, forward strand.
AAGCCCGGTGTCCGCGGCAAGCAACTCAGCTGCAACCAACGTAGTCCAACAATAGGCTAACGCGATCTGCAAAGCGCCAAAAACCATGGGAAGCGCCGAGGGGACGCAAAGTTTGGTAAAAATTTGCCAGTCCGTCGCTCCATATGTCCGCGCCATTTGGATCAACGTCGGGTTGGTCATTCGAACACCCGCAAAGCTGTTGATAACACACGGGACAATTCCTCCCAACCAGATTATGAATACTTTGCCTGAAATACCGATACCAAACCAGAAAATTGTCAGTGGGATCCATGCAATCGGTGGGATCGGGCGTATCATTTCAAAAATTGGGCGAGCCAGCCCCTCTGCAACCGAGAACCAACCCATTAAAAGCCCTAGCGGTATTCCCACGAGCAACGCCAGTATGTATCCTGTGAATGCTTCCTGTATACTTGTCCATGCATGCACCCACAACACCGCCCCATCAGGGTTTGGCTCACTTAGTTTATCGACAAAAATGCTAATTACTTGTGAGGGTGATGCCAGCATGGTGGTTGGGACAATTTCCAGAGAGATAATCAGCTGCCAGACTCCAAAGAAGGCCAAAATACTTGCTGCTGGCAAAACTCTAAGAAGCAAAGGTGTCTTAATTTTTACCTCTTCGTAGGCCATTCACTGCCCCCCTTGTGCAAGGTCAAATGAACTAATTATCTGAAGAAAGACATCCAAATGAGGGCGCGGCTAAATTCGCCGCGCCCTCCTCGACATGGTTGTTAAAAACAAGGACGTTTTAAAAACGTTATTCACGGAATAGGCTGTTTTACCATTTTTAAAAATTTGTCGGTTATGTAGGGTGTCTTCAATACTTTCTCTTTATCTTCGGGTTTGAAACGGCCTTGCTCCGTGAAGAACTCAAGAATGCTTGCCTGCCATTTATCGACCGTACTCGGCCCTTTTGAAGAGTCGAAGAGCTTCAGCTGTTCTTCGTAATTAAAGATCGGGTGCATGATCAGGTCTTTCTTGGCCATATCATCCGTCATATCCATGCCGGCCCATTCCTTGTAAAATCTCTTGTATTCAGGAAGAACTTTTTCGCCCTCCTTATTGATAAGATTAATGCCACGGAAGAAAACGCGCAGTGATTTTGCAACCAATTCGGGGTTTTTATCACAGAACTCTTTTTCACCTATAATGACAACAGGAAGCGCTACCCCACACATTTTAAGGTCAGCTGCAATTTTCCACCCTTTGTCTAGGCCGTTATAAAGATGGGGCGCCCAAAGGGCAACGGCATCTCCGACGCCTGATTCGAAAGCCGCAACCGCTTGTGCCTGGTCCATGTTCTTGATAATCACGTCCTTGTCCTTAAGCCCCAACACCTTCAGCCAATTGCTCATGGCATAGTGGGCAGAGGAGACCGTGGTGCAGAGAATGGTTTTTCCCTTAATGTCTTCTGGCTTCCCATATACTTCTGGGAATTGCTTGTTAAACCCCTTGGTTTTCATTATCGGGCTGTCGGGGCGGACCATCATAACGTTTGTTATTGACTCATCATTGGCTATTGCTATCAGGTATGATCCATATCGAACCGCCCCGACTACCATGGGGACACCCCCCAGGCCGCCTATCACCCATTGTTTAGCCGGTAAGGCTTCCAGCATGGCACCGCCGGAATCAAAATAATTCAATTTGAACTGTAGTCCCTCCTCCTTGTCCCAACCCTTTTGATTCGCATACCAAGGAATGAAAGTTTCGTGTTCTGGCTGCCATGCAGTCCCGAGCTCGCGCACTTGCGCGACTGCGCTTGCCGGGATGACCCACACCATCAGAGCGAACACAAGAATCCATAGACTTAAGCGTTTCATCTTTCCTCTCCTTTTGGTTAATTTCCTGAATTTTTTGGCGGCTACCTCAGAATTGTCTATTTGCTCCTTATGCCTCCTTTCGTTAGGGTTGAGGGATGGCGGTGCTTTTGATCGATCGAGTTAAATTACGGTTACCACCAGCGAATCAACTCTGTCACTTTCTTTCGTATTTCGACAAACTTCGGATCAATAAGACTGCGTGGCCGCGGCAGATCAACCAAAACTTCAGCCTTTATTTTTGTGGGTTTGTTACTCAAGACAAGAATCCTCTCCGCCACGTAGACGGCCTCTTCGATGTTGTGCGTCACAAAAACGACGGTGCTTTTCAGAGTCTGCCAGAGACGGATGAGTTCATCCTCAAGATAATAACGCAGCTTAACATCGAGTTGGCCGTAAGGCTCGTCCATGAGCAACAGATCAGGATCTACTGCAAAGGCGCGCGCCACTGCGATGCGCTGCTCCATGCTCGCGGAAACTTGGTTCGGGTATAGCGCGGCAGTGTCTGTGAGCCCCACCATATCAAGAATATGCTTGAGTCGTTCCTGCTTTTTTTTGGGTGGGAACCCCTTAATTTCCATGCCAAAGGCCACGTTATCCCTAACCGTTCGCCATGGCAGGCAAGTGGGTTCCTGGAATACGAAAGAGATGTTGTGCTTCTCAGGGTCAGCCTCCTCGCCATCGATATATATGTTGCCCTCGCTTGCAGGGATAAGCTTGGAGAGGCAGTTCAAAAAAGTGGTCTTTCCGCATCCTGTAGGGCCGACAATTGATAAAAATTCTCCCTCGGCCACATCGAAGTTGATGTTGTCTAGAACCAAAAGACTACCAAAGCGCCGGGTCAGATTTTGGACCTTGATCTTTGTCGGTCTGGAATCGTTGCTCATTGAGGGCATCTTTTTAGAAATCTCCTAATCGCTT